>NZ_JALPKQ010000022.1:0-82743 GCF_051383655.1 Geodermatophilus sp. CPCC 205761 | reverse complement strand
CACGCCGCCGAGGCAGCGGAGGCCGCCGAGGAAGCCCCTGCGCCCGCCCGCGGCGAGGCCGCGGCCGCGCCCGCCGCCGCCGGGACCGCGGCCACCGCCAAGGCCAGGATCAGCAACAGCGCCGGGGCCGTCCGGCCGGCCGCCCAGGCCGCCGCCGACTCCGTCGTCTCCAACGTGCCCGGCGCCGCCGGCATCACCATCGGCGGCACCCGCGCCAGCGCAGCCGACCCCGGCGGGCACCCGTCCGGCCTCGCGCTGGACTACATGTGCACCCCCTCGCTCGGCGACGCGATCGCGCAGTACCACATCGCGCACTGGGACGAGCTGGGCGTGGAGTACATCATCTGGCAGCAGCGGATGCTCAGCTCGCCGGGTGGCTCCTGGAAGCCGATGGCGGACCGCGGCAGCGCGACCGCCAACCACTACGACCACGTCCACGTGAACTACCGCGGGTGAGCCCACGACCGACCCTGCGTCCGGAGGAGAGCACCGTTCAACCGCGCGATGACCTGCAGGCCGTGCTGTTCGACATGGACGGCACGCTGGTCGAGACCGAGCAGTACTGGGGCGAGGCGATGTTCGGCCTCGCCCGCCGCCTGGGCGGGCGCATGTCGGAGGAGGCCCGGCAGCGCACCGTCGGCACGAGCATGCGGGTGTCGATGGGCGTCCTGCATGCCGACCTGGGGGTGGTCCGCACCGAGGCGCAGCTGCAGTCCGACGCCCGCTGGGTGGAGGACCGGACCGCGGAGCTGCTGGCGGGGGAGATCCACTGGCGGCCGGGGGCGCGCGAGCTGATCGCCGAGGTGCGGCACGCCGCCGTCCCCACCGCGCTGGTCACCACGACCCCGCGGCGGCTGGCCGACATCGTGCTGGTCGCGATCGGGCGGGCGTTCCCCGACGTGCCCCCTTTCGACATCACCGTCTGCGGCGACGAGGTGCCGGCCCGCAAGCCGGACCCGGCGCCCTACCGCCAGGCGATGGCGGCGCTCGGCGTCGAACCGCACGGCTGCGTGGTGCTGGAGGACTCGGTCGCCGGCGTCACCGCCGGGCTGGCCGCGGGCGCCGCCGTGCTGGGCGTCCCCTCGCTGCAGCCCCTGGAGCCGGCCCCCGGGCTGGTGCTGCGGGACACCCTCGCCGGCGTGGGGCTGGCCGAGCTGCGCGACCTCCTGGCCGCGCGCGACAAGGTGGACGTCGGGGCCTAGCCGCCGCGCGGGGATCTAGTCGCCCCGCGGCACCTCGCGGCCGCGGGACACCACCAGCCGTGGCCGCTGGAGGCCGGTGACGTCGGCGGCCAGGTCGCCGGCCGCGACGAGCAGGTCGGCGTCCAGTCCCGCGGCGAGACGGCCGGTGCGGTCGGCGAGCCCGCAGGCGCGGGCCGCCGTGGCCGTGGCGGCCGTGAGCGCCGCGACGGGCGGGACCCCGCACTCGGCCACGAGGTCCGCGACCGCCATCGGGACCAGGCCGTGCCGCTTGGCGGGGCTGATCCCGGCGTCGGTGCCGGCCAGCAGGGTCACGCCGTGCGCGTGCAGCGCGGCCACGTTCGGCAGCTGGGCCTCGTAGGTCGCGCCCAGCGCCTCCATCCGCGCCTGCACGTGCGGCGGCGGCACCTGCCCGGGTGTGCGGCCGAGGGTCGGGCACACGTACGTGCCGGCCGCGGCGAGCCGCTCGGCCAGGTCCGGCGCGGTGCGGACGCCGTCGGGCGTGAGGCAGCTGCAGTGCTCGATGCCGTCGACCCCGGCGGCGGCGCTGCGCGCCACGGCCGGCAGGGCGTGCGCGTGCGCGGTGACCGGCAGCCCGTGCCGGTGCGCCTCCTCGACGACGGCCCGCAGCTCGTCGAGCCCGAACTGGCAGGCGAACAGATCGGTGCCGGGGGTCAGCAGGCCGCCGCTGGCCATGACCTTGACGACGTCGGCGCCGCGTTCCACCCGCTCGCGGACGGCGCGGCGCAGCGCCTCGACGCCTGCCGCCTCGCCGCCCATCGTCCAGCAGTGCCCGCCGGGGCTGGTGATCGGCGGCCCGGCGGCGACGACCGTGGGCCCCTGGCCGCCGCGGTGCCGGTCGACGACCGTCCAGCGGTGGTCGCCGAGATCGCGGACGGCCGTCACGCCGGCCTGCAGGTGCTGCTGCGCCGCCTGGGCGACCACTGCGTCCAGGTGCTCGGCGGGAAGCTCGGGGAGCTGGTCGAGCGCGTGCGGCCCGCTGTCGCCGCAGAGGTGGACGTGGCTGTCGATCAGCCCGGGGAGCAGCGTGGCGTCCGGGAACTCGGTCACCGCGCAGTCCGCGGGGGCGGGTGCGGCGGCGGGCTGCACCGCCGCGATCCGGCCGCCCTCGACGAGCACAAGCGCACCCTCGGGGAGGAAGCGCTCGCCGTCGAAGGCGTGGGGTGCCCGGTAGCCGTGCACGCGCCCTCCGCTCATCCGGCCAGTGCGTTCAGGTGAAGGCGACGCGGGCCAGCCAGAAGTCCAGGAGATCCCGGTCGCCGAGGACGTCGACGCGGGCATCGTCCACGGTGCGGCGCCCGTAGACCACCAGGAGCAGCTCGGTCAGCGGGCCCCGGACGGCGACCGCCGACTTCTCGTGCGCCCGCCGCCAGGTGAGCCGGTCGCCGGTGAGGTCGACGACCCACTCCGCTCCGGCCTCGGGCGGGGTGTCGGTGGCGTGCAGGTGCACGGTGCGGCCCGGGCCGAGCAGCGCCCGCCGCTCGGGGTGGACGTCGAACACCACCGGCAGCGACCCGAGCTCCATCCACTCGTCCAGCGCGTCGAGGGCGACCGCGGGCTCGAGGGTGAACACCGCGTCGGCGGCGAGGGTGGCGTCGGCGCGGTGGACGACCGTCTCGTGGGCGAACCGGCGCGCCCAGAAACGCGGGGTGCCGGGACCGAGCGGCGTCCAGACCGCGGCGTCGGGCCCGGCGTCGCGCAGGGCGGCGGCCAGTCGGTCGGCGCTCGCGGTGAGCTCGTCGGCCAGGACCGCGGCCGGGGGCTCGGCGTCCCGGACGACGTCGCGGAAGAAGTCGTCCGGCGGGGGCTGCGTCGCCCGGGTCTCGACGACGCCGGCGGCCCAGCGTTGACCGCCGGCCAGGTGCCGGACCAGCGCGCCGATGCTCCAGCCCGGGCAGGACGGCACCGGGGTGGCCGGGTCGGCGGCCAGCGTCTCCCGCAGCAGGCCGGACTGCCCGGGGATCTCGGCGCAGAGGCGCTCGAAGCTCAGGCCGGTGGCCCCCGTGCAGGGGCCCGCCGCGGCCCCGTCCAGAGGCTCACCGCGCGCCTGCGAGCGGTGAGGAGGACGGGGGCCTTCCACGGTAGGGGGCACGGGGTCTTTCTCAGTCGCGCTCGACGACCGGCAGCGTCGCCCAGCCGGCCGCGGCGGCGGCCTCGGCCGGGAACGGCGGGGGAGTGCCGCCGAACGACGGGCACAGCGCCTGGTGGTCGCACCAGTCGCACAGCCGGGTGCGGTTGGGCCGGAAGTCCCCGGTGGCCACGGCCCGCTCGATCGCCGTCCAGATGGCGTGCAGGGTGCGCTCGAAGCGGACCAGCTCGCCCTCGTCGGGGGCGTAGGTCAGCGCGTCCCCGTCGCCGAGGTACAGCAGCTTGAGCTGGCTGGCCACGACGCCGCGGGTGCGCCACAGCACGAGGGCGTAGAACTTCATCTGGAACAGGGCCTTGCCCTCGAACGCCTCGCGCGGCATCGACCCGGTCTTGTAGTCGACCACCCGCAACGCCCCGTTGGGCGCGACGTCCAGCCGGTCGACGTAGCCGCGCAGCAGCAGCCCGTCGGGCAGGGTGACCTCCACCAGCTGCTCCCGGCCGTCCGGCTCGATGCGCGACGGGTCCTCGAGGGAGAAGTAGGTCTCCACCAGCCGCCCGGCCGAGGCCAGCCACGCCTCCAGGGACTGCCCGGCGGGCTGGTCGTCGGCCGCGCCGCCCTCGGCGAACAGCTCGGCCACCTCCGGGTCCGCGCGCAGCTCGTCCCACGCCGGGGCGAGCAGCTGCTGCGCCGCCTGCAGCGTGCGCTCGCGGGCGGGCAGGTCGTAGAGCTTCTCGAGCACCGCGTGCACCAGCGTGCCCCGCACCGCCGCCGGGCTCTTGCGCTCGGGCAGCCGGTCGATGGTGCGGAACCGGTAGAGCAGGGGGCAGGTCTTGAAGTCCGCCGCCCGGCTCGGGGACAGCGACGGCCGGCGCGGTCTCGTCGCCTCGTCGGCGGGTGCGCCCGGGGAAGAGGCAGCCGCCTCGGCGGGCTGCCCGGTCTGCACCATCGTGGTCATGTCCCGAGGCTAGGTCGGGCCGCCGACAGTTCCGAGTGCGCACGCCGAGATGCCCGACGCCACTTACGTAGGCTGGCCGCCCGTGGACGCGCAGCAGCAGGCCCCCGAGACCGCCGACGAGCCGGAGACCACGGCCCCGACACCGGTGCCCGGGGCGTTCGTCGTCGGGGACCGGGTCCAGCTCACCGATCCGAAGGGCCGGCTGCACACCGTCGTCCTCGAGCCGGGCAAGCAGTTCCACACCCACCGCGGGGCGATCGCGCACGACGACCTCATCGGCGCCCCCGAGGGGTCCGTCGTCCACTCGACGGCGAACACCGGCTACCTGGCCTTCCGGCCGCTGCTGGCCGACTTCGTGCTGTCCATGCCGCGCGGCGCCCAGGTGATCTACCCCAAGGACGCCGCCCAGATCGTCGGCTCGGGCGACATCGGGCCGGGCATGCGGGTCCTGGAGGCCGGCGCCGGCTCGGGGGCCCTGACCTGCTCGCTGCTGCGCGCGGTGGGGGAGCGGGGGAGCGTCACCAGCTACGAGCGGCGGGAGGACTTCGCCGACGTCGCCCGGGCCAACGTGGGCGCCTTCTTCGGCGAGGTGCCGGCCACCTGGTCCCTGCGGCTCGGGGACCTCGCCGAGCACCCGGCCGCTGAGACGGTGGACCGGGTCGTCCTCGACATGCTGGAGCCCTGGGCCGTGCTGCCCACGGTCGCCGCCGCGCTGCGCCCCGGAGGGGTGCTCGTCGGCTACGTCGCCACGGTGACCCAGCTGTCCACCTACGTCGAGGCGCTCCGGGCCCAGGGCGTGTGGACCGAGCCGTACGCGTGGGAGTCGCTGGTGCGGCCCTGGCACGCGGTGGGCCTGGCCGTGCGGCCGGAGCACCGGATGGTCGCCCACACCGCGTTCCTGGTGAGCGCGCGCCGGCTGGCCGAGGGCGTCGTCGCCCCGCTGCGGCAGCGCCGGGCGCAGAAGAGCTGAGGCCGGGACGCGTGGGACGGCCCGCAACACAGTCGTAGCCGGGTCGTGACCGGCTGCTGTGCGCGCCCCCGGCACCCTGTCGGCGGGCGTGTATAGATTGGCGTCCTGGCTCTCCCGATCTATGCGGAGGTGCGCGATGGGCCTGGGTCCCGACGAGTTCCGAGCGCGGCGCGAGCGTGACGTCGCGGCGCTGCTCAGCCAGATCTCCTACCTGGAGGAGGAGATCGGCCTCCTGCGTCGCAAGGTGGCCGAGAGCCCCCGCCAGGTGCGGGCGCTGGAGGAGCGGATCGCCGAGGCGGAGGGCCGCGCGGCGTTCCTCTCCGAGCGCAACGACAAGCTGACCAGCACGCTGCGCGACGCACGCGAGCAGCTGGTGACGCTGAAGGAGGAGGTCGACCGGCTCGGCCAGCCGCCGTCGGGCTACGGGGTCTACCTCGCCCGGCACGAGGACGGCACCGTCGACGTCTTCACCGGCGGCCGGAAGCTGCGGGTGTCGGTCTCCCCGGCGGTCGAGGTCGACGACCTGCGGCACGGCCAGGAGGTCATGCTCAACGAGGCGATGAACGTCGTCGAGGCGTGCGGCTTCGAGCGCGCCGGCGACGTCGTCATGCTCAAGGAGCTGCTCGAGCCGGTGGACGGCGTCACGCCGCGGGCGCTGGTCATCGGGCACACCGACGAGGAGCGGGTGGTCTACCTGGCCGACTCGCTGGCCGACCAGCCGCTGCGCAGCGGGGACTCGCTGCTGCTGGAGACCCGCTCCGGCTACGTCTACGAGCGGATCCCCAAGAGCGAGGTCGAGGAGCTGGTCCTCGAAGAGGTGCCGGACATCGACTACTCCGACATCGGCGGCCTGGCCCGGCAGATCGAGCAGATCCGCGACGCGGTGGAGCTGCCGTTCCTGCACGCCGACCTGTTCCGCGAGTTCGAGCTGCGCCCGCCCAAGGGCATCCTGCTCTACGGCCCGCCCGGCTGCGGCAAGACGCTGATCGCCAAGGCGGTCGCCAACTCGCTGGCCAAGAAGGTCTCGGCCGTGAAGGGGGAGGGCCAGGCGAAGTCCTACTTCCTCAACATCAAGGGCCCCGAGCTGCTCAACAAGTACGTCGGGGAGACCGAGCGGCACATCCGGCTGGTGTTCCAGCGGGCCCGGGAGAAGGCCGGCGAGGGGACGCCGGTCATCGTCTTCTTCGACGAGATGGACTCGATCTTCCGCACCCGCGGATCGGGCGTGTCCTCCGACGTGGAGAGCACGATCGTGCCGCAGCTGCTCAGCGAGATCGACGGCGTCGAGGGCCTGGAGAACGTCATCGTCATCGGCGCCTCCAACCGCGAGGACATGATCGACCCGGCGATCCTCCGGCCCGGCCGGCTGGACGTGAAGATCAAGATCGAACGGCCGGACGCGGAGGCCGCCCGCGACATCTTCAGCAAGTACCTGACCACGTCGCTGCCGCTGCACCCCGACGACCTCGCCGAGCACGGCAACAGCCGCGAGGCCACGATCGCCGGGATGATCCAGCGCACCGTCGAGCGGATGTACACCGAGAGCGAGGAGAACCGCTTCCTCGAGGTGACCTACGCCAACGGCGACAAGGAGGTCCTGTACTTCAAGGACTTCAACTCCGGGGCGATGCTGCAGAACATCGTCGACCGCGCCAAGAAGATGGCGATCAAGGAGCGGTTGGACGCCGGCCCGGGCGGCGGCCTGCGGGTCGGCCACCTGATGGCGGCGTGCCTCGACGAGTTCAAGGAGAACGAGGACCTGCCCAACACCACCAACCCCGACGACTGGGCGCGGATCTCGGGGAAGAAGGGCGAGCGGATCGTCTACATCCGCACGCTCATCAGCGGCAAGGGCACCGAGTCCGGCCGCGCCATCGACACCGCGACCAACACCGGCCAGTACCTCTGACCACCGCGGCCCCGACGGCCCGGTCCCCGCACGCCGCGGGGGCCGGGCCGTCGCCGTCGGCGGAGGCCCGGCGGCCGTCGCCCGACGCCGGGGCTCAGGGCCGGGCGGCGGTGCCCGACGGGGTCGGGGGCGCGGCCTAGGGTTGGTCCATGAGCGCGCGGCGGGTCATGGGCACCGAGATCGAGTACGGCATCTCGGTGCCCGGGCAGCCGTCGGCGAACCCGACCACCCTGTCCAGCCAGGTGGTGAACGCCTGGGCGGTGGCCGAGGCGCCGAGCCCGCGCCGGCCGCGGTGGGACTTCGAGGAGGAGTCCCCGCTGCGTGACGCCCGCGGCTTCGACCTCTCCCCGGCGCAGGCCCTCGACCACACCGACCTGGACGAGGACTCGGGGATGGCCAACGTCATCCTCACCAACGGGGCGCGGCTCTACGTCGACCACGCGCACCCGGAGTACTCGACGCCGGAGGTCACCAACCCGCGCGACGTCGTCCTGTGGGACAAGGCCGGGGAGCACGTGATGGCCGAGGCGGCCCGGCGGGCCGCCCGCATCCCCGGCACCGCGCCGATCCAGCTCTACAAGAACAACACCGACGGCAAGGGCGCCTCCTACGGGGCGCACGAGAACTACCTCATGGACCGGCGGACGCCGTTCCTCGACATCATCCGCGGGCTGATCCCCTTCTTCGTGACCCGGCAGGTGGTCGCCGGCTCCGGCCGGGTGGGGATCGGCACCGAGGGTCGCACCCAGGGCTTCCAGCTCTCCCAGCGGGCGGACTTCTTCGAGGTCGAGGTCGGCCTGGAGACGACGCTCAAGCGGCCGATCATCAACACCCGCGACGAGCCGCACGCCGACGCCGACAAGTACCGCCGGCTGCACGTGATCATCGGCGACGCCAACCTGGCGGAGCTGTCCACCTACCTCAAGGTCGGGACGACGTCGCTGGTCCTGGCGATGATCGAGGCGCGGACGCTCACCCAGGACCTCAGCATCGAGGAGCCGGTGGAGGCGCTGCAGGCGATCAGCCACGACCCGTCGCTGTCGCACAAGGTCCGGCTGCGCGACGGCCGGCGGATGACGGCGCTGGAGGTCCAGGAGGTCTACCTGGAGATGGCGCAGCGGCACGTGGACCGCACCGGGGAGTCCGACGAGCAGACCGCCGACGTGCTGAGCCGGTGGGCCGAGGTCCTCGAGGACCTCCGGGTGGACCCGATGCGCTGCGCCGACCGGCTGGACTGGCCGGCGAAGCTGCGGCTGCTCGAGGGGTACCGGTCCCGCGACGGCCTGGGCTGGGGCGACTCCCGGCTGCACCTGGTCGACCTGCAGTACTCCGACGTCCGGCCGGAGAAGGGGCTCTACCACCGGCTGGTGGCGCGCGGCTCGATGCAGCGGCTGCTCGACGACGACGAGATCGCCCGGGCGGTCGTGCACCCGCCCACCGACACCCGTGCCTTCTTCCGCGGCGAGTGCCTGCGGCGCTACCCGGCCCAGGTCGCGGCCGCGTCGTGGGACTCGGTCGTGTTCGACCTCGGCCGGGAGAACCTGGTGCGGATCCCGACCATGGAGCCGCTGCGCGGCACCCGCGACCACGTGGGCGGGCTGTTCGAGTCGACGTCCTCGGCGCAGGAGTTGGTCGACACCATCACCGGCGGCTGATCCGGCACGTCCCCACCCCGCCGTCGGCCGACACCCGTTCGTCACCCCCCGCGGGTAGCTTTCCTCCCAGGCAGCAGCCACGACGTGAGGGAGACAGCCATGGCCACGAGGGACACGGGCGGTCAGCAGCGGACGACGCGCACCCGCGAGGAAACCGACGAGGTCGAGGCCTCGGTCGACACAGAGGTCGCCGAGCGGCACAAGGAGATGACCGAGGACGTCGACTCCATCCTCGACGAGATCGACGAGGTGCTCGAGGAGAACGCCGAGGAATTTGTTAGGTCATACGTACAAAAAGGGGGCCAGTAAACAAGATCATCTCGTCGGATGACCTGGTTCAGTGGAGACGAAGTCCTGCCGGGACTGCGGCACACACAAGCCGGTGTCGGAGTTCACCAAGAACAAGCGGTCGCGTGACGGTCTGGCGTTCTACTGTCCGCAGCACCTGGCTGAACGGTCGGCTCGGAGCCGGGAGGCCAGGTGGACAGGACCGCGTCGGTACAGGACCGCTCCGGCCGACCTGCTCGTCCCCGACGGGCACAAGTGGTGGCCCGACTGCGAGGAAATCCGTCCGCTGACGGAGTTCCCACGCTCTCGGGCCGCCGCACGCGGCCGCGGTGCCTACTGCCTGCCGTGTCACAACGCCCGCGGCAAGCAGAGCCGAGCTGCAGGGGGTGGCAGTCGGACGTGCCACCTCTCGCGTCGCTATGGGATCTCCGCGCAGGAAGCGGATCTCATGCTGCAGGACCAGGGTGGGGTCTCCGCCATCTGCCCGGTTCCGCCCGCGGTGCACGTGGACCACGACCACGCCACCGGAGCGGTGCGCGCCCTGCTCTGTTTCACCTGCAACGGCGGCCCGGGCCAGTTCCGCGACGACCCGTACCTGCTCCGGGTGGCGGCCTTCTACGTCGAGGGGTACCAGCAGCGCCAGGCCCTGACGCTGCTGCAGGAGGCGGGAGGCGGTGCCCCGGCCGGGGCCAGCCGACCCGGGAGCCCGCCGGTAGGGTCGCAGCGGCGCCCCGGACGACCACGAGCCACCCGGTCGACGGGGCGTCACAGGAGTGAGGAACGCCGACAGGGTGCGGCGGGAGAGGCGGATGGGTGATCGAGTCGTCAGCTGGTCGGAGCGGGTTCCCGCCCGCGTACCTGGACCGGGTGGGTTCCTCGTTCACCGACTTCCTCGCGGTCACCGCCCCCGATCTGCTGCCCGGCCGGCGCCCGATCCCGCAGCTGCCGGTCGGTGACCTCACCCCGCACGGCACCACGATCGTGGCCGTCACCTACGAGGGTGGCGTGCTCATGGGCGGCGACCGGCGCGCCACGATGGGCAACCTGATCTCCAGCCGGGACATCGAGAAGGTCTACCCGGCCGACGCCTGGTCGGTCATCGGCATCGCCGGCGCCGCGGGCATCGCCATCGAGATGGTCAAGCTCTACCAGGTCGAGCTCGAGCACTACGAGAAGATCGAGGGCCTCACGCTCTCCCTCGACGGGAAGGCCAACCGGCTGGCGCAGATGATCCGGGGCAACCTGGGCGCGGCGCTGCAGGGCCTGGCCGTCGTCCCGCTGTTCGCCGGCTTCGACCTCGACGCGGCCCCCGGCACGACCCCCGGCCGGATCTTCAGCTATGACGTCACCGGCGGGAACTACGAGGAGCGCGGGTACTCCGCGGTCGGCTCGGGTTCGCTGTTCGCCCGGAACTCGCTGAAGAAGACCTGGCGGCCGGGGCTGTCCGGCGAGACCGCCACCCGGACCATCGTCGAGGCGCTCTACGACGCCGCCGACGACGACTCCGCCACCGGCGGACCCGACCCGGTGCGCCGGCTGTACCCGATCGTCTACCGGGTGGACGCCGAGGGCGCGGTCCGGCTGACCGACGACGAGGTGTCCTCGGTCGCCGCCACCATCGTCGACGAGCGGTCCGCCGCGGACGGGCAGGGCTGACGCCATGACCATGCCGTACTACGCCTCGCCCGAGCAGCTCATGCGCGACCGCTCGGAGTACGCCCGCAAGGGCATCTCCCGCGGCCGCAGCGTCGCCGTCGTCACCTACGCCGACGGCGTGCTGTTCATCGCCGAGAACCCCAGCTCCACCCTGCACAAGGTGGGTGAGCTCTACGACCGCATCGGCTTCGCCGCCGTCGGCCGCTACAGCGAGTTCGAGAGCCTGCGCGTGGCCGGCGTCCGGCTGGCCGACGTCCGCGGGTACTCCTACAACCGCCGCGACGTCACCGGCCGGGTGATCGCCAACGCCTACGCCCAGACCCTCGGCGAGATCTTCACCCAGCAGATGAAGCCCTACGAGGTCGAGCTCTGCGTGGCCGAGGTGGGCGACGAGCCGGAGTCCGACCAGCTGTTCCGGCTCACCTTCGACGGCTCGGTCGTCGACGAGCCGGACTTCGTGGTCATGGGCGGCCAGGCCGAGGCCGTGAGCACGCACCTGCGGGAGCACTACCTGCCCGGCATGACCGTCGCCGAGGCGCTCAAGGTGGGCGTGCAGGCACTGTCGGCGGTCAGCCCGGCCACCAGCGGCGCCAACGGCGGGAGCCCGTCGCTGCTGAGTGCCGAGCAGCTGGAGGTCGCCGTCCTCGACCGGCGGCGGCCGAAGCGGGCCTTCCGCCGGGTCGTCGGCGCCGCGCTGCACACCCTGCTCGACCGCGGGGACGCGGCGGGCGCCGAGGCCGTCGAGGAGCCGCACACCGCCGCCCACGCCCCCAGCACGCCGCAGCCGGGCACGCCCGCCGGCCTGGGCGAGCCGTCCGCCCCCGACTCCGGCGGCACCGCCGGGAGCGGGGGACAGGCCCCCACCACCTGACGGTGACCACCTACCGGGTCAACGACGCCGGCGTGCGGCAGGCACGCCGGCTCATCGACGCCGGAGACGTGGACGTCGACACCGAGTGGTCCGACGCCGCCCCGTCGGCCGCGCAGGAGAACGACCTCATCGACGCCCACGGGTACGACGGTTACGGCGCCTGGCACCTGGCCGTCGACCCGGAGGCGTCGGAGGACACCAAGAAGCGCTACGCCTTCCCCTACGGCGACCTCCGGCGGGTCAACCGGGCCGCGCTGATCCACGCCAAGCAGCGCGCCGTCCAGAACGACCACCCCGAGGTCGCCGACGCCGCCGACGACCTCCTCCGCCGCCTGGACGACCGGCGCGGGTAGCCGCGCGCCGCAGGCGGGCCAGTGTCGGTGTCGGCGCCTAGAGTCGGATCGTGGAGCGACGGATCTTCGGGATCGAGACCGAGTACGGCGTCACGTGCACCTTCCGCGGTCAGCGCCGGCTGTCGCCGGACGAGGTGGCGCGCTACCTGTTCCGCCGGGTGGTCTCGTGGGGGCGCAGCTCGAACGTCTTCCTGCGCAACGGCTCCCGGCTCTACCTGGACGTCGGCAGCCACCCGGAGTACGCCACCGCCGAGTGCGACGACCTCACCGAGCTCGTCGTCCACGACAAGGCCGGCGAGCGGATCCTCGAGGGCCTGCTCGTCGACGCCGAGCAGCGGCTGGCCGAGGAGGGCGTCACCGGCGACATCTACCTGTTCAAGAACAACACCGACTCGGCCGGCAACAGCTACGGCTGCCACGAGAACTACCTGGTCGGCCGGCACGGGGAGTTCAGCCGGCTGGCCGACGTGCTGATCCCGTTCCTGGTCAGCCGGCAGATCGTCGTCGGCGCGGGCAAGGTGCTGCAGACCCCGCGCGGGGCGATCTACTGCGTCAGCCAGCGCGCCGAGCACATCTGGGAGGGCGTCTCGTCCGCCACCACCCGCTCCCGGCCGATCATCAACACCCGCGACGAGCCGCACGCCGACGCCGAGCGCTACCGGCGGCTGCACGTCATCGTCGGCGACTCCAACATGAACGAGACGACGACGCTGCTCAAGGTCGCCGTCACCGACCTGGTGCTGCGGATGATCGAGGCCGGCGTCCCGATCAAGGACATGACGCTGGAGAACCCGATCCGCGCCATCCGCGAGATCAGCCACGACATGACCGGACGGCGCAAGGTCCGGCTGGCCAACGGCCGGGAGATGTCGGCGCTGGAGATCCAGTCCGAGTACCACAGCCGCGCCGCGGAGTTCGTCGACCGCGAGGGCTTCGGGCCGGTGCACCGGCAGATGCTCGAGCTGTGGGGCCGGGTGCTCAAGGCGGTCGACTCCGGTGACCTGTCGCTGATCGACCGCGAGATCGACTGGGCCACCAAGTACACGATGATCGAGCGCTACCGGGCCAAGCGGGACCTGCCGCTGTCCTCGCCGCGGATCGCCCAGATGGACCTCGCCTACCACGACATCAGCCGCCGCCGCGGGCTGTACTACCTGCTCGAGCGCAACAACCAGGTCGACCGGGTGGCCCACGAGCCGCGGGTGTTCGAGGCCAAGAACGTGCCCCCGCAGACCACCCGCGCCCGGCTGCGCGGCGAGTTCATCCGCAAGGCCCAGGAGAAGCGCCGCGACTTCACCGTCGACTGGGTGCACCTCAAGCTCAACGACCAGGCCCAGCGCACCGTGCTGTGCAAGGACCCGTTCAAGGCCGTCGACGAGCGGGTGGACAAGCTCATCGCGTCGATGTGAACGAGGATCCCTCCCGCGGGGCTCAGCCCTCCTCGGGCAGGGGCACCTGCAGGGCGGCGTAGCGGCCGGCGGCGGCCGCGGCGAGGAAGTACGCGCGCTCCTCGGGGAAGCCGCGGCCCATCGTCGACAGCGGCACGGGGGAGAGGCCGAGCGCCTCCTCCAGCCCGTCGACGTCCATCCACACGACCGGGTTGCGCGCGGGCTGACCGGCGAGGTCCTCCTCGACCTGACCGCCGAGCTCCGAGCCCAGCCCCCGCGGCGCCACCAGCGTCACGCCGGCCAGTGCCACCCGCCCGAACGCGGTCAGCGAGTGGTGGGAGACGCCGCGGTGCCGCGGGCGCGGATCGGCGTCGGAGATCCGCAGCGCGCCCACCGCCCGCCCGCCGAGCACGGCCACGGCGTTGCACGCCTCGCCGGCCGCCACCCCGGAGAAGCCCCATGGCGTCCCGGTGCCCAGGTTCCCCGGCCCCTGGGCCACGATCGCGACGTCCGCGCCGAGCACGTGCCGGGCGGCCAGCAGCCCGGTGTGCAGGGTGACCGCCTCGACGTCCCCACCGAAGGCCTGCCCGACGGTGACCACGCCGGCCAGCGACGGGGCCAGCGCCGACAGCGTCCGCGAGAACCCGGCGACCAGCGCGCCGCCGTCGGTCATGACGTAGGCGACCCTGAGGTCGGGGTCGGTGGCCAGCACGCCGATGAGGACCGCCGGCAGCGCCGAGTGCAGGTCCGCGATCACGACCGGCATGCCGCCGAGGTCCTCGGCGTCGGCGATGGTCCGGTGGTGCTCGGTCTCCTGCTCGTCGACGCCCTGCACGGTCACCTGCAGCGGGGTGTACCGCGCCTTCACCAGGTGCCCCGGACCGGCGGGGTCCGGCGGCAGCCGGTCGGGGACGGCGACGACCAGCGCGTACCCGCCGGTGCCCAGGCGCTGGGCCCAGGCGGTGGTGTTGAGCAGCACGTCGTCGCCCACCTCGGGCACGCCCACCAGGGACGGGTGCGCCAGCGCGCGCACCTCGCCGTCCTCGGGCACCTGCACGGTCAGTTCCTGGGCGTCCCGCCAGGCCCGGCCCAGCGCGGTCACCGTCCCGCGCCGCCACCGGATCCGCTGCACCGTCGTCGCTGCTTCCCCCACGACCGCAGGCTAGCCAGACCGCTCGGGAAGCGCGGCCCATGACTAGCCTGGGACCGTGGCGGCGAAGCGGGCGGAGCGACTGGTGAACCTGGTCATCGCCCTGCTCGGCACCCGGCAGTACGTCACCGCGGCCAAGATCCGGGCCACCGTGCCCGGGTACGAGCCCGACGACGGCAGCGCCCGCGCCGACGAGGCCTTCAAGCGGATGTTCGAGCGCGACAAGGCCGAGCTGCGCGAGATGGGCGTGCCGCTGGAGACCGGCCGCACCAGCGTCTTCGACACCGAGGACGGCTACCGGATCGCCCGCGCCGACTACGAGCTGCCCGAGATCACCCTGACCGGGGAGGAGGCCGCGGCGGTCGGGCTGGCGCTGCGGCTGTGGGAGTCCGCGCAGCTCTCCGGTGCCGCGCACAGCGCCCTGGTGAAGCTGAAGGCGGCCGGGGTGGACGTCGACACCGGCCGCACCATCCCGCTGCAGCCGCCGCTGGACTCCGACGAGCCGTCCTTCGAGCCGTGCTACGCCGCCGCCCGCGACCGCCGGCGGCTGGAGTTCGACTACCGCCGTCCCGACGAGGCCACCCCGGCCCGCCGCTCCGTCGAGCCGTGGGGCGTCGTGGCCTGGCACGGCCGCTGGTACCTGGTCGGCTTCGACCTCGACCGCACCGAGCGGCGCTCGTTCCGGCTCTCCCGGGTGGTCGGCACGCCCAAGGCGGTCGGCCCGCCGAACGCCTTCGAGCCGCCGGAGGACGTCGACCTCGCCGCGATGGTGGCCGGCCAGTTCGGGGGCGAGGAGCACCTGGTCGTCGTCCGCGCCCGGCCGGGCACGGCGATCGGGCTGCGCCGGCACGCCACCTCGCTGGGGCCCGCCGACGACGGCGACGACCGGCTGCAGCTGCGCACCACCGAGCCGTTCCGGCTGGCCGACCAGCTCGCCGCCTACGGTCCCGACGTCGTGGTGGAGGCGCCGGCCGAGGTCCGCGCGGCGGTCGTCGCACGGCTGACCCGGCTGGCGGCGATGGCATGACGACCGCGCCGGCCACCACCGAGCGGATGACCCGCCTGCTCTCGCTGGTCCCGTACCTGACCGCCCGCCCCGAGGGCGTGCCGCTGGCCGAGGCCGCCCGCGACTTCGGCGTCCCCGAGCGCCAGCTGCGCCGCGACCTGGAACTGCTCTGGATGTGCGGCCTGCCCGGCTACGGTCCCGGCGACCTCATCGACCTCGCGTTCGAGGGCGACCGGGTGCGGGTCACCTTCACCGCGGGCATGGTGCGGCCGCTGCGGCTGACCACCGACGAGGCGGTCGCGCTGGTCGTCGCGCTGCGCACGCTGCTGGAGCTGCCCGGGCTGGCCGAGCGGGAGGCGGTCAGCCGGGCGCTGGCCAAGGTGTCGGCCGCGGCCGGCCACGCCGCCGAGCGGGTCACGCCTGTGGCGCTGTCGGTCGACGCCCGCGAGCAGGCGCTGGCCGTGGTCCGGGAGGGGCTGGAGCGCAGGCGGGCGCTGCACCTGCACTACTACGTGCCCACCCGCGACGAGCGCACCGAGCGCACCGTGGACCCGATGCGGCTGCTGCTGGTCGACGGCCGGTCCTACCTGGAGGCCTGGTGCCGGCGCGCCGAGGGCGTCCGGCTGTTCCGGCTGGACCGCGTCGACGACGTCGTCGTCCTCGACGAGCCGGCCACGCCGCCGGCCGAGGCCCACGAGCGCGACGTGGACAACGGGCTGTACCAGCCGGAGGCCGGCTCGCCGGTGGTGCGGCTGCGGCTGGAGCGCGGCGCCCGCTGGGTGGCCGAGTACTACCCGGTCGAGGAGGTGCGCGAGGTCGACGACCCGGCCGGGGGGCTGGCGGTCGCGGTGCGCACCGCCGACGTCGCCTGGGCCCGGCGGCTGGTCGCCTCCCTGGGGGGCGCGGCCACCGTCGACGAGCCCGCCGACCTCGCCGCCGCCGTCGCCGCGGACGCCCGCGCCGCGCTGGAGCGCTACGGCGCCGGGGGCGGGGCCGGCGACTAGGGTCGGCGCCGTGCTGCTGCTCGTGGTGTGGATCGCCGTCGCCGTCCTCGCCGTCGTCGTCCTCGGCGCGCTGGGTCACGGCCTGTTCGGCGCGCTCACCCGGCTGCGCCGCGAGGTGGCGGCGCTGGAGCGCGAGGTGCGGCCGGTCCTGGCGCAGGTCCAGGCGACCGCGGCGCGGGCCGCGGATGCCCGCGAGTCACCCTGACTTCACCCTCCGACCCCCCCGGTTGCGGGGGAGGCAGTGACGCATCTGCCACGTAGCATCGTCCCTGTCACCTCGACCTGCTGGAGGACGTCATGGCCGGACTCGGCCCCCTGGAGATCGGCCTGATCCTGCTGGCCATCCTGCTGCTCTTCGGTTACAAGAAGCTGCCGGATGCTTCTCGTTCGCTCGGCCGCTCGCTGCGGATCTTCAAGGGCGAGATGAAGGGCATGAAGGACGACGACGTGCGCGCCAAGGACGCCGCCCGGACCACCCCCGTGCGCGGCGAGGTGCTGCCGCCGGCCGGTCCCGACGCCGCGGCCCTCGAGGCCGAGGCCAAGGCCGCCGAGGCGCGTGCCGCCGAGCTGCGGGCGCGCGCCGCCCAGCAGTCCGACAGCACCCGCTGACCGCAGAACCGGCACCACGATGAGCGACGACGGGCTGCGCCGGCCCCGCCTGCGGCGGCGCCGGCCGCCCCGGGACCCGGCAGCGACGATGACGCTCATCGCGCACCTCACCGAGCTGCGCAACCGCGTCGCCAAGTCGCTGTTGTTCCTCGTGCTGGGGACGGTCGTCGGGTTCCTCTGGTACGACCACGGGCTGCTGACCTTCCTCACCGAGCCGTACTGCGCGCTCCCCGGTGACCTGCGGCTGCAGCCGGACGGCGACTGCCGGCTGGTGGTGCTCGACGTCTTCGGCGGCGTGCTGCTCCGGCTGAAGATCGCCTTCATCGCCGGCGCGGTGATCTCCTCGCCGTTCTGGCTCTACCAGCTGTGGGCGTTCGTCACCCCGGGCCTCCGGCGCAACGAGAAGCGCTACACGGTCGGCTTCGTGGCCGCCTCGAGCACGCTGTTCGCGCTCGGCTCGCTGCTGGCCTACCTCACCCTGCGCAAGGGCCTGCAGCTGCTGCTCACCCTGGCCGGCGACGAGGTGGCCTTCCAGCTGACCGCGGAGCTGTACCTGGGCTTCGTGATCAGCCTGCTCGTGGCCTTCGGGCTCTCCTTCGAGCTGCCGCTGGTCGCGGTGGCGCTCAACCTGGTCGGCGTCCTGGAGTACCAGACGCTGAAGAGGTCCCGGCGCTGGATCTTCTTCCTCACCATCGTGTTCGCCGCCTTCGTGACGCCCACCCAGGACCCGTTCACGATGCTGGCCATGGCCGGCCCGATGGTGCTGCTGTTCGAGATCGCCATCCAGATCGCCCGGTTCGTCGACCGGCGGCGGGCCAAGCGGGCCGCGGCCGAGCACTTCCACGACCTGGACGACGACGACGCCTCCCCGCTGGACGCCGCCCCGTCGCAGCTGGACGTCGCACCCACCCCGTTCGACGACCTGCGCCGCCAGGACTCGCCCGCCGACGACCCGGCCCACTCGCGCGGCTGAGAGCCCCCCTGCCCCCCGCCCCTCGCCGGCTCGCGGCGGGCCCCCGCAGGGGAACCGGCCCGGAGGTCGCCGTCCTGGTCAGCCCGGTCGCCGGGCGGGGCCGGGCCCGGGCGGCGGTCGGGGCCGCGCTGGACGCGCTGACCGCCGCGGGGCTGGCTCCGCAGCTGCTGCCCGCCACCACCCGTGCCGACGCCGAGCGGCAGGCGGCCGCGGCCGTGGCGGCCGGAACCGGCGCGGTCGTCGCGATCGGCGGGGACGGCACCGCGCACGCCGCGGTGCAGGCGGTCGCGGGCACCGGCGTCCCGCTGGCCCTCGTCCCGGCCGGCACCGGCAACGACCTGGCCCTCGCCCTGGGGACGCCGGTCGACCCGGCCGCCGCCGCCCGGGCCGCCGCGGCCGACCTGACCGAAGGGCGGGTCACCGCCCTGGACGCGGGCCGCACCGGCGACCGCTGGTGGGCCACCGTGCTGTGCTGCGGCTTCGACTCGGCGGTGACCGACCGGGCCAACCGGCTGCGCTGGCCGCGCGGACCCCGCCGCTACGACGTGGCGATCCTCGCCGAGCTGGCCCGGCTGCGGCCCCGGGAGGTCGTGCTCGGCCTCGACGGGACGACCCGCACCGTGCCGGTCACGCTCGTCGCCGTCGGCAACACCGCCTGGTACGGCGGCGGCATGCGGATCTGCCCGGGCGCCGACCCCGCCGACGGGCGGTTCGACGTCACCGTCGTCGGGCCGGTCAGCCGGCGCGAGCTGGTGCGCACCCGGCCGCGGCTGACCGCCGGCACGCACGTCGAGCACCCCGCGGTGTCCGTGCACCGCGCCACCCGGGTGGAGCTGGCCGCCGACGGGCTGAGCACGTACGCCGACGGCGAGCCGGTCGCCCCGCTGCCGGCGGTGAGCGTCTGCGTCCCCGGCGCGCTGGCGGTGGTGGGCGCCGGCCGCGGGGACAGGACCACCCTTCCGCCCACGCCTCGCCGCCTCGGCGAGGCACCCTGACGGGTGGCCGCGAGCCTGCGAGTGGTGGGGGGCCGGAAGGTCCTTACTGTGGAGCCATGTCCAGCCCCGCTGAGCGGTACGCGGCTGCCCGGCGGCGCAGTGCCCACCCCACCCTGGCCGACTTCACCGCCGGCCTGTCCTTCGCCCTCGACCCGTTCCAGCTGGAGGCCTGCGAGGCGCTCGAGGAGGGGTCCGGCGTCCTCGTCTGCGCGCCCACCGGCGCGGGCAAGACCGTCGTCGGCGAGTTCGCCGTGCACCGCGCGCTGGCCGAGGGGCGCAAGGCGTTCTACACGACGCCGATCAAGGCACTGTCCAACCAGAAGTACGCCGACCTCGTCGAGCGGTACGGCGAGGCCCGGGTCGGCCTGCTCACCGGCGACAACGCGGTCAACGGCGACGCGCCCGTGGTGGTGATGACCACCGAGGTGCTGCGCAACATGCTCTACGCCGAGTCGCCGGCCATCGACGGCCTGGGCTACGTCGTCATGGACGAGGTGCACTACCTGGCCGACCGCTTCCGCGGCGCGGTGTGGGAGGAGGTGATCATCCACCTCCCGCAGTCGGTGACCCTGGTGTCCCTGTCGGCGACGGTGAGCAACGCCGAGGAGTTCGCCGACTGGCTGGTCACCGTCCGCGGCCACACCGCGGTCGTGGTCAGCGAGGTCCGGCCGATCCCGCTGTGGCAGCACATGCTGGTCGGCAACCGGGTCTTCGACCTGTTCAGCCTGCGCCCGGCGGCGCACGCCGCCGAGCTGGGGGACACCCCGCGCGGGCAGTCCACCCGCGACCGCGGCGCCAGCGTCGTCGACCCGGAGCTGGTGCGCCACGTGCGCGAGTACGAGCGCCGGATCGACACCTGGGGCGGCGGCAACGGGGGCTCGCGCCGCGACCGCGACTGGCACAAGCCCCGCTACCGCCCGCCGGCCCGCCCCGAGGTGGTCGAGCGGCTGGACCGCGCCGGGCTGCTGCCGGCGATCACCTTCGTGTTCAGCCGCAACGGCTGCGACGCCGCCGTCGACCAGTGCCTGCGGGCCGGGCTGCGGCTCACCGACGAGTCGGAGCGCGCCGAGATCGCGCGGATCATCGACGAGCGGACCGGCTCGCTGCCGGAGGAGGACCTGCACGTCCTCGGCTTCTGGGAGTGGCGCGAGGGCCTGCTGGCCGGGCTCGCCGCCCACCACGCCGGGCTGGTGCCGGCGTTCAAGGAGACCGTCGAGGAGTGCTTCGTCCGCGGGCTGGTGAAGGCGGTGTTCGCCACCGAGACCCTCGCCCTGGGCATCAACATGCCGGCGCGCACCGTGGTCCTCGAGCGGCTGGTCAAGTGGAACGGCGAGGCGCACGTCGACGTCACGCCGGGGGAGTACACGCAGCTCACCGGCCGGGCCGGCCGCCGCGGGATCGACGTCGAGGGGCACGCCGTCGTCGTCTGGGCGCCGGGCATGGACCCCTCCGTCGTGGCCGGCCTGGCCAGTACCCGCACCTATCCGCTGCGGTCGTCGTTCCGGCCCAGCTACAACATGGCGGTCAACCTGGTCGGCTCGTTCGGCCGGGCCCGCGCCCGCGAGCTGCTGGCCTCCTCCTTCGCCCAGTTCCAGGCCGACCGGTCGGTGGTCGGTCTGGCCCGCGCCGCCGCCCGGCACGAGAAGGACGCCGAGCGCTGGGCCGCCGAGATGCACTCCGACCGCGGCGACGTCGGCGACTACGCGACGCTGCGGCAGCAGATCGCCGACCGGGAGCGGGAGCTCTCCCGCGACTCCCAGGCCAAGCGGCGGATGGAGGCCTCCGACGCGCTCGCCGCGCTGCGGCCGGGGGACGTCATTCGGGTGCCCTCGGGACGGCGGCAGGGGCTGGCCGTCGTCCTCGACCCCGGGGTCACCGACCTCGCCGAGCCGCGGCCGCTGGTGCTCACCGAGGACAAGTGGGCCGGCCGGCTGGGCGCCGTCGACTTCCCGACGCCGGTCACCGCCCTCGCGCGGGTCCGGGTGCCGAAGAACTTCAACCACCGCAGCCCGCACGCCCGCCGGGACCTGGCCGCCACGCTGCGCAACGCCCGCGTGGAGAACGAGCTCGGCGCGCGCCGGGTGAAGCACCGCTCGGCCGCCGCCGACGACCCGGTGCTGCACGACCTGCGGCGGGCGCTCAAGGCGCACCCGGTGCACGGCCTGCCCGACCGCGAGGAGCGGGTCCGCGCCGCCGAGCGGTGGCTGCGGGCCCTGCGGGAGGCCGAGGCCACGCACCGGAGGATGGCCGAGCGCACCGGCTCGCTGACCCGCCAGTTCGACCGGACCTGCGACGTCCTGGAGGAGCTGGGCTACCTGGTGCCCGAGCTGGCGCCGCTGGTCCCGGCCGACACCGAGGCGGTGCCGGTGACCGACGACGTCCCGGTGGTCACCGACGACGGACGCCGGCTGGCCCGCATCTGGTCGGAGGCCGACCTGCTGGTCGCCGAGTGCCTGCGCGCGGGCGTGTGGCGCCGGCTCACTCCCGCCGAGCTGGCCGCGGTGGTCTCGACGGTGGTGTTCGAGGCCCGCCGGGACACCCCCGGTCAGGCCGCGGTGCCGGCCGGCGCGGTGGCCGCCGCGATCGCTCAGATGCGCGGGATCCGCGCCCGCCTGCAGGACGTCGAGCTCGACCACGGCGTGCCGGCCACCCGCGACCTCGACCTGGGCTTCGCCTGGGCCGCCTACCGCTGGGCCGACGGCCAGAGCCTGGACCGCGTCCTCGCCGGTGCCGAGCAGGCCGGCACCGAGCTGTCGGGCGGGGACTTCGTGCGCTGGGCCCGCCAGCTCATCGACCTGCTCGACCAGCTGGCCAAGGGCGCCGACGAACCCGTCGCGGCGACCGCCCGCAAGGCGGTGGACCGGGTGCGGCGCGGCGTGGTGGCGGTCGCGGTGGGCGGCTGAGCTGCGGTTCGGCGCGCCGTCCGGACGCCCCGGGTGGTGCACAATCTCCTGCGCCGCCGTGACCGGCTGTCACGGGGCTCGAGTTCGGACCGGGAGCGACGATGACCAACCCACCGCAGGGTGGTGACCAGCCGGGGCAGTACGGCCGGCCCGGTCCCTACGGACCGCCCCCGCCGCCGGGACCCTACGGCCAGCAGCCTCCGTACGGTCAGCAGCCCCCCTACGGTCCGCTGCCCGGGCCTTACGGCCGGCCCGGTCCGGAGTACGGGCAGCCGGGTCCGTACGGGCCGCCGGCCTACGGGCCGCCCGGCTACCCGCCCGCCCAGCCCGGCTACGGCCAGCCGGGCCCCGGGCCTGGCCCCGGGCCGGGCCGGTCCCCGTTCGGGGGCCCGGCTCCGCGGAGGTCACGCCTCCGCCTCGTGCTCGGCCTGGTCACCCTGGGCGCCCTGCTCGTCCTCGCGGTGGTGCTGGCCCGAGTCCTCGGCGACACCGTCCTGGACGCGTCGGCCGTCGAGCGCGACGTCGCGGCGCAATTCGAGCAGCGCGAGGGGGTGGCGATCGACCTCGACTGCCCGGCGGAGATGACGGTCGAGCCCGACGCCGTCTACGAGTGCACCGGCACCACGGCCGACGACGAGGACGTGACCCTGCAGATCCGGATCACCAACGTGGTCCTCGCCGAGTACACCTGGGACGAGGTCTGAGCCGACGGCACCGGCTCAGGCGAGGGCGTCGGCCGGCCAGCCCAGGGCGGCGCCCAGCCGCTTGACCGACGACTCCAGGCCGTGCGCGGCCGCCAGGGACGCCAGCGCGTCGGGATCGGCCGGCCGGCGGGGCAGCTCGTCGTCGAGCGGGGGCAGGTCGATGTCGCGGGCGACGGCGACCACGACCGGCGCGGCGTCGAGGTAGGCCGCGCCGGCGTGCAGCTTCTTGAGGACGGCGGCGGTCAGCGGCGCCTTGGCGACGACGGCCCGCGCGGCCGCCGCCCGGATGCCGGCCAGGTCGCCGAACGCGCAGATCAGCGCCGCCGCGGTCTTCGCGCCGATCCCGGCCACGCCGGGCAGCCCGTCGCTGGGGTCGCCCCGCAGGACGGCGAAGTCGGCGTAGGCCCGGCCGGGGATGCCGTACTTGGCGGTCACCGCCGCCTCGTCGACCCGCTCGATGTCGGTGATGCCCCGCGCGGTGTAGAGGACCCGCACCCGCCGCTCGTCGTCGACCAGCTGGAACAGGTCCCGGTCGCCGGTGACCACGTCGACCGGGCCCTCGGCGCGGGTGGCGAGCGTGCCGATGACGTCGTCGGCCTCGTAGCCCGGGGCCCCGACCCGGGCGATCCCGGCCGCCGCGAGCACCTCGGCGAGCACCGGCACCTGCGGGCCGAGCTCGTCGGGCACCTCCTCGCCGCCCTCGGGCGCGACGCGGTGCGCCTTGTAGGAGGGCAGCGCCTCGACGCGGAAGGCCGGCCGCCAGTCGTCGTCCCAGCAGGCGACCAGCCGCGCGGGCCGGTGCGCGGTGACCAGCCGGGCGGTCATGTCGAGGAAGCCGCGGACGGCGTTGACCGGTCGGCCGTCGGGCGAGGTGATGCTGGTCGGCACGCCGTAGAACGCGCGGAAGTAGAGGCTGGCCGCGTCCAGCAGCATCGTCGTCACAGCCCGCGACCGTAACGGCCGGGAGCGATCCCGGTGCGCGTGGATAGTCTGCGATCCGTGCCGATGTCCTCCTCGCCCGGACCGCTGGTGACCGCCGACCGCGCGCAGACCGCCCGCGCGGTGGCCGACGAGCTCGGGATCGACCTGCTGGTGGTGACGCCGGGGTCGGACCTGCGCTACCTGTGCGGCTACAACGCCCACGCCATGGAGCGGCTCACCGCGCTGGCGGTGCCGCGGCGGGGCGAGCCGTTCCTCGTCGTCCCGCGGCTGGAGGCGCCGATGGTCGGCGCCGGCCCGGCCGGCGGCCTCGGGCTGGAGGTGCTGGCCTGGGACGAGACCGACGACCCGTTCGCGCTGCTGGCCGCCACCGCCACCGCCCGGCTGGGCGGCGCGCCGGCGCGGGTGGCGGTGGGCGCGCGCACGTGGGCCGAGCACGCGCTCGGCGTCCAGCGGGCGCTGTCGGGTGCGGCGCTGGAGCTGGCCGGCCCGGTCGTCGACCGGCTGCGGATGGTGAAGACGGCGGCCGAGGTCACCGAGCTGGCGGCCGCCGGCGCGGCCATCGACCGGGTGCACGCGCGGATGGGGGAGTGGCTGCGGGTGGGCCGCACCGAGGCGGAGGTGGGCGCCGACATCGCCGCGGCGATCCTCGCCGAGGGCCACGTGGGCGTGGACTTCACCATCGTCGGCTCCGGGCCGAACGGCGCCAGCCCGCACCACGAGGTCTCCGACCGGGTGATCGGGGCCGGCGAGCTGGTCGTCGTCGACATCGGCGGGGAGACCGCGACCGGCTACCGGTCGGACTGCACCCGCACCTACGCGGTCGGGGCGCCGCCGGACGGCGAGGTCGCCGAGTGGTACGCCGTCCTGCAGGAGGCGCAGCGCGCCGCCACCGCCGCCGTCCGGCCGGGGGTGACCGCCGAGCAGGTGGACGCCGCCGCCCGCGACGTCATCGCCGCCGCCGGGTGGGGGGAGTACTTCATCCACCGCACCGGGCACGGCATCGGCCTGGACACCCACGAGGCGCCCTACATCGTGACCGGCAACGACCTGCCGCTGGTGCCGGGGATGGCCTTCTCCGTGGAGCCGGGCATCTACCTGCCGGGCCGCTGCGGCGCCCGGATCGAGGACATCGTCGTCTGCACCCCGGACGGTGTCGCCACCCTCAACGAGGGTCCCCGTGACCTCGTCACCCTCGCCGGCTGAGGGCGGCGGCGGGGGCTCGGTGCCCCCGCCCGCCTCCGCCGACGTCGACCGGGTGCTGCTGGCGGCGCTGGCCCGGGACGGCCGGGCCAGCTACACCGAGCTCGCCGAACGGGTCGGCCTGTCGGTGTCGGCGGTGCACCAGCGGGTGCGCCGGCTGGAGCAGCGGGGGCTGATCACCGGCTACCACGCCACGATCGACGCCGCCTCGCTGGGACTGGGGCTGACCGCGTTCGTCTCGATCACGCCGATCGACGTCGCCCAGCCCGACGACGCCCCCGCCCGGCTGGCGCACCTGACCGAGATCGAGGCCTGCCACTCGGTGGCCGGGGTGGAGAGCTACATCCTCAAGGTGCGGGTGCCCTCACCCGACGCGCTGGAGGCGCTGCTGCAGAAGATCCGCGCGGCGGCCAACGTCACCACCCGCACCACCGTGGTGCTGTCGACCTTCTACGAGGACCGCCCGCCGCTGTAGGACCCGCGCGCCCACTGGACACCGGTTCGAACGCGTGTTCGGATGGGCGGCATGCGGTGGGACGCCCAGCGGCTGGATGCCGCCGAGTCGGCCACGCTGCCCGGGATGCCCACGACGCGGGGCCTGCTGCGCAGCGTGCAGGTGCCGGAGTTCCCCGGCGTGACCTTCCACGAGGTGCGCAGCAAGAGCGCGCTCAACGAGGTGCCCGGTCCGTCGCCCATGCCGTTCCGCTGGACGATCAACCCCTACCGGGGCTGCACCCACGCCTGCGTGTACTGCCTGGCCGGCGACACGCTCGTGCTGATGGCCGACGGCGGGCAGGTGCCGATCGCCGACCTGCGCGTGGGGGACCGGATCGTCGGCACCGAGCAGCGGGGGAGCCACCGGCGCTACGTGACGACGGAGGTGCTCGCGCACTGGTCGACGGCCAAGCCGGCCCACCGGGTGCGCCTGGCCGACGGGACCGAGGTGGTCGCCAGCGGCGACCACCGCTTCCTGACCGGCCGCGGCTGGACGCACGTCACCGGTGCGACGGCCGGCCGGGGCCGCCGTCCGCACCTCACCACCGACGACGAGCTGCTGGGCCCCGGCCGCTCGCTCGCCCTGGTCGGGGTCGCCGCGGCCGCGGGCGCCGGCCGCCCGCGGCGGATCCTCGGCACGCGGGTCGGTGGGGGACCGGACCTGCGGGTCGTGGACGTGGCGGACCTCGGCGTCGAGTTGCCGATGTTCGACATGACGACCGGCACCGGCGACTTCGTCGCCAACGGCGTGGTCAGCCACAACTGCTTCGCCCGGGGGACGCACCAGTGGCTGGAGCTCGACACCGGCCGGGACTTCGACACCCAGGTGGTCGTCAAGCGCAACCTGGTCGACGTGCTGCGCCGCGAGCTGGCCCGGCCCTCGTGGCGCCGGGAGCACGTGGCGCTGGGCACCAACACCGACCCCTACCAGCGGGCCGAGGGGCGGTACCGGCTGATGCCCGGCGTGATCGCGGCGCTGGCCGGCTCGGGCACCCCGTTCTCGATCCTGACGAAGGGCACCCTGCTGCGGCGGGACCTGCCGCTGCTGGCCGCCGCGGCGCGGGACGTGCCGATCGGCCTCGGGGTGTCCCTGGCGATCCGCGACGACGAGCTGCACGCCTCGCTGGAGCCCGGCGTGCCCAGCGCGCGGGCGCGGCTGGAGCTGGTGCGGGCGATCACCGACGCCGGGCTGCCGTGCGGGGTGTTCCTCGCCCCGGTGCTGCCCGGGCTGACCGACCGCCTCGCCGACCTCGACGCGACGCTGGCGGCGATCGCCCAGGCCGGGGCCGGCGGGGTCACCGTGGTGCCGCTGCACCTGCGCCCCGGGGCCCGGGAGTGGTTCTCGGCCTGGCTGGCCCGGGAGCACCCGCAGCTGGTGCCGCGCTACCGGCAGCTGTACCGGCGGGGCGCGTCGGTGGCTCCGGAGTACCGGCGCTGGCTGGCCGGGCGGGTGGCGCCGCTGCTCGCGGCGCACGGGCTGGACCGGCAGGCCGGCGGGGCGGCCCGCGGGGTGTCGCCCGCCGGCGGCATCCCCGGCGACGAGGACTCGGAGTTCCCGGCCGGCAGCCTCCCCGCCGCGCCGGCCCCGGTGGGTGCCGCCGACCCGGCGGGAGAGGGTCCGGAGCAGCTGGCGTTGATCTGAGCGTGGCGGGTCAGCCGGCCAGCCGCGCCGAGCGGGCGACGGTGCGCAGGGCACGCACCGCTCCCCGGGCGGCGACCGGGGGAGCGCCGGCGGCCAGCGCGAGCCGGCGGAAGGAGTCGTAGGAGAGGGTCAGGTAGACCGCGGCCAGCTCCTCGGCCTGCGCCCGGCGGGAGGGCGGCGCGGTCAGCCGCAGGTGGTGGGCGGTGCGGACGGCGTGCTTGGCGAACGTCACCTGCAGCGCCTGGGAAGACAGCCGACCGCCGACCGCCGAGGCCGTCCCCGGGCCGCGGCGCAGCGCGGGCAGCACCCACGGGCTGGCGGCGAGGACGGGGAACCGCGCGCGGCTGGTCTCCCAGGCGTGCCAGGCCGCGACCGCGCCGGGCACCGACCACTCCCCGTCGTCGGTGTGCACCAGCAGCCGGCGTGCCGTGGCGTGCACCTGGTCGCGGCGCAGCGACCGGAACTGTCCCACCGGCGCCGGCCAGTGCAGCGCCAGCGCGCACCAGGCCACGGTGCGCAGGTGTTCGGGGGCCTCGCTGCGGATCTCGGTGAGCGGCCGCAGGTCCAGGTGCGGCGGCTCCGGCTCGGGGGTCGGCACCGACGGCAGCGCCACGCCGCCGTAGCGGGCGACCTTGCTGTACAGGGCGACGGTGGCCGGCTTCCAGCCGCGGGCGGCGGCGATCGGCGTCAGCCCGTCCTCGGCCAGCTGGTCGGGCCCGAGGCCGAGCTCGAGGGCGGCGTCGACCAGCCGGTGCCACTGCGGCTCATAGCCCTCGGGCGCGCGCAGGCGGCGCCAGGACCGCGCCGGGGGAGGAGCCGGCATCGACGGCAGCGCGGGCTGCCACCCACCCGTCATGACCGAATTCTACCGTTATCCCCAACAAATCGGCACCCCCTCGTTCGTGGTCACTTGCCGAAGGTGACCGGCCGGCGCCTCCGGCGCCGGATCGATGACCGCGGGGGCCTGCGTGGCGGCACGACCAGGGGGTACGGGACCAGCGGGACCGTATCCGAACAGGCCGATGGCTGTTGGGGATAACGGTAGAATGTGCCGCTTCACCGCGCGGAGCCGGGCCGAACTGGTGACCATGACCGGGTGCGGACCGTGGGCGTGGAGGAAGAACTGCTCGTCGTCGACCCCACCGGCCGCCCCGTCCCGCGCGGACCGGCCGCCCTGGAGGTGGCGGCGCGGCGGGGCGAGGGCGAGACGGTCGCCGAGCACGACCGCGCCGACCGGGCCGGAGGGGAGCCCGACCGGCGGCCCGCCGATGATGCCGCAGCGCCGGCGGGAGACAGCGGCGACGCGCGGGGCGGCCTGGTCCCCGAGCTCAAGGCCCAGCAGCTGGAGTTCGCCACCCGCGTCTGCGCCGACCTGGCCGACGTCACCACCGACCTGCGGTACTGGCGCCGACGGGCCGACGCCGCCGCCCGCGCCGTCGGCGCCCGGGTCGCCGCGCTGGCCAGCTCACCGGTCCGCGTCGAGCCGGTGACCACGCCGGGGGACCGCTACGAGGAGATGACCGACACCTTCGGCCTGACCGCCCTCGAACAGCTGACCTGCGGCTGCCACGTGCACGTCGCGGTCGACGGCGACGAGGAGGGCGTCGCCGTCCTCGACCGCATCCGGATCTGGCTGCCGGTGCTCACCGCGCTGACCGCCAACTCGCCCTTCTGGCTGGGCCGCGACAGCGGGCACGCCAGCTTCCGGTCGCAGGCGTGGAGCCGCTGGCCCTCCTCCGGCCCCACCGAGCTGTTCACCGACGCCGCGCAGTACCACCGGCTCATCGAGCAGCTGGTCGCGACCGAGACGATCGTCGACACCGGGATGGTCTACTTCGACGCCCGGCTGTCCGAGCGCTGGCCCACCGTCGAGGTCCGGATCGCCGACGTCGCCCTGCGCGTCGAGGACGCCGTCACCCTGGCCGGCCTGGTCCGCGGGCTGGTGGACACCGCGGCCGCGGAGTGGCGGTCCGGGGTCCCGGCGCCCGACGTGCGCAGCGAGGTGGTCCGGGTGGCCGCGTGGCGGGCCGGCCGCTCCGGGCTGACCGGCGACCTCGTGCACCCCGGCACCGGCCGCCCCGCACCCGCGGCCGAGGTGCTGGCGGCCCTGCTCGAGCACGTCCGGCCGGCGCTGGCCGACGCCGGCGACGAGCAGCGGGTCACCGCCGGCGTCGCCGAGGTCCTGCGCCGGGGCACCGGGGCGGACTTCCAGCGCCGCGTGCACGAGGCGACCGGCGACCTGGCCGCGGTGGTGCGCGCCGCCGTCGAGGAGACGCACGCCGGACCGGGCCGGTGAGGTCGCGCGCAGGGTCCGCAGCGGCGTCCCGGAGCGCCGGTTATCGTCCCGCCATGCACACCGCCAGCTGGCGCGACGTCGTCCGGAGGGACCTCTTCGGAGCCCGGCCCCCCGTCCGGGACCGGCCCTACCGGCTGGTCATCCGGGTGGCGCTGATCATCTTCCGGCTGCTCCGCTTCCAGTTCGACGTCCGCGGGTCCCAGCACGTGCCCGCGACCGGCGGCGCGATCATCTGCAGCAACCACGTCAGCTACCTGGACTTCACCTTCCTGGGGCTGGCCGCGCTGCCGCAGCAGCGGCTGGTGCGGTTCATGGCGAAGGCGTCGGTGTTCCACCACCGCTTCTCCGGGCCCTTCATGCGCGCCATGCAGCACATCCCGGTCGACCGCCGGGCCGGCGCCGCCGCGTTCGAGTCCGCCGTCCGCGCGCTCAAGGACGGCCACGTCGTCGGCGTCTTCCCCGAGGCCACGATCAGCAGCAGCTTCATGGTCAAGGACCTCAAGGCCGGCGCCGCCCGCATGGCCGTCGACGCCGGCGTCCCGGTCATCCCGGCCGCGGTGTGGGGCGGGCAGCGGGTGGCCACCAAGGGGCACTCGGTCGACCTCAAGCGGAACGTCCCGATCACGGTGATCCTGGGCGAGCCGATCGTCCCCGGGCCGGGGGAGAAGACCCAGCAGCTGCTCAGACGGGTCCGCGCGGCGATGGAGGAGCTGGTCGAGGAGGCCCAGCGCACCTATCCCGCGCAGCCGGCCGGCCCCGAGGACCGCTGGTGGCTGCCGGCGCACCTCGGCGGCACCGCGCCCACCCCGGAGGAGGCCGAGCAGCTCGACCACCACGACGTCCGCGGCACCGCCACCAAGGGCCACCGCCCGCACCCGGTGGTCCGGGTCAAGGCGATGTGGGCCCGCCGCCGCGCCTCCCGCTGACCGCTGGCTGTCAGTCGACCACCGCGGGCGCCATCAGCCGGAACACCTCGAGTTCGACGTCGTACCACCGCCGCATGCGGCCCAGCGGCTCCATCGCCAGCCGGCGGCACACCGCCAGGGACGGCGCGTTGCCCGGCCGGACGACGGCGTAGACCTCGGGCAGCCCGGCGGCGAACCCGCGGTCGATCACCGCCCGGGCGGCCTCGGTGGCGTAGCCGTGCCCCCAGCAGTCCGGGTGCAGGTGCCAGCCGACCTCCACCTCGCCGACGCCGCCCGGCAGCGGCTTGAGCAGCACCGTGCCGGCGACCACGCCGGTTCCCGAGACCTCGACCGCCCAGACGCCGGCCCGCGCGCCGGAGGCCGACACCGCCGCCCAGCGCGCCACCAGCTCGACCGGCGTCACCGAGGGCCGGCCGCCCAGCCAGCGGGTGACCTCGTCCCGGCCGTACAGGTCCAGCAGCCGGGCCAGGTCGTCGCGGCGGGTGCTCCAGGGCCGCAGCCGCAGCCGGGCGGTGCACAGTTCGGCGCCGGCGGCCTCCATCCGCTCTGCCTACCGCCGGGGCCCCTCCCCGGCCACCCGGAGGGCCCGGTAAGCCCCATCAGTCGGCGAGCGAGGCGATCCGCGAGGCGGCGGCGGCCCGGTCGGCGGCCACCGGGTCCACACCCCGCGCCGCCCACCACGCCCGGCCGCTCTCCGGCAGCGTGGCGATCGGGTCGTAGTAGGTGTAGCGGCGGTCGAGGGCGTCCTCGTCGGCGCGCTCGATGCCGGTGCGGTAGTTCTTCGTCCAGTAGCTGATGCCGCGCTCGCGGTCGTACTCGGCGACCTGGTGCACCCAGCGCTTGCCGACGTAGGGCACGTCGCACACGATGCGCGGCGTCGCGAAGCCGGGCAGGTAGCCCATGATGTCGTGCTGCAGGGTCTGCGCCTGCGCCAGCGACACCCGCCAGTGCTCGGCGCTGGGCACCATGTCGCACATGTAGAAGTAGTAGGGCGTGATGCCGGCGCCGTCGAGCAGCGCGAAGCACAGGTCCAGCAGCGCCGGCGCGGTGGTGTTCACCCCGCGCAGCAACACGCCCTGGTTGCGGACGTCGCGCACCCCGGCCGCCAGCATCGCCCGCGCCGCCTCGGCCACCAGCGGGGTCACCTGCTGCGCCGCGTTGACGTGGGTGTGCACCGCGAGGGAGACCCCGCGGGCGCGGGCCGTGGCCGCCAGCCGGGCCATCCCCGCGACGACGTCGTCCTGCAGCCAGTGCTGCGGCAGCCCCATGAGCGCCTTGGAGGCCAGCCGGATGTCGCGGACCGACTCGATCTCCAGCAGCCCGGCGACGAACGCCTCCAGGCTCCGGAACGGCAGGTTGGCCACGTCGCCGCCGGAGACGACGACGTCCCGGACGCCGGGCGTGGCCCGCAGGTGGTCCAGCATCGCGCTCTGCCGGTCGACCGGCTTGAGCGCGAACCGCAGCTTGGCCACGGCGGGGGTGGAGTTGCCGACCAGGTCCATCCGGGTGCAGTGACCGCAGTACTGCGGGCAGGTGGACAGCAGCTCGGCCAGCACCTTGGTGGGGTAGCGGTGGGTGAGCCCCTCGACCGCCCACATCTCGTGCTCGTGCAGCGAGTCCCGGGCGGCGTAGGGGTGGCTGGCGGCGTCGCCGGGCAGCCGGTCCGAGGCCACCGGGAGCATGTAGCGCCGCACCGGGTCGGCCAGCATCGCCGCGGTCGTGGGCACCGCGCCCGGCACCATCGTGTTGAGCATCTGCGGCGGCAGCAGCAGCGACATCGTGGCGCGGCCGGCCTGGTCGGCCTCGACGTCGGCGTAGAACGCCTCGTCGAGCAGGTCGCCGTAGACCCCGCGCAGCTGCCGGACGTTCTTCGCGCAGTGCGCCCGCTGCCACTGAGCGCTCCGCCACTGCTCCGCGGTCACGTCGGCGAAGCCGGGCAGCCGCCGCCAGTCGGGCTCGGCCAGCTCACGGGCGGTGTACTCGTAGGGCTGTTCCAGCACGGTCGGCGCCTCCTCGGTTCCCGCTGTCGAGCGGACCATACGGGAGGATCTTCGGCCAAACCGGCGTTGTGCGCTAGGTTGTGCAGCGATGAGGGCCCACATGGCAACAGACGTGTCGTGGACGCGGCGCGCGCTGGGGGTGCACCGCGTGCTCGAGCCGGCCGGTGCGCTGCCGCAGGCCGCCCACCGGCTGCACGCCGACCCGGCGATCGGGCCGGACGAGGTGCGCCTCGCGGTACAGCGACTGAACCTCGACGCCGCCTCCTTCCGTCAGTTGTCGGAGGCCTGCGGCGGGGACGGCGCCGCGGTCCGCTCCGCGGTGGAGGGGATCGTGGCCGCCCGGGGCAAGATGCAGAACCCGGTCACCGGCTCCGGCGGGATGCTCCTCGGCGTGGTCGACGCCGTGGGGGAGGCGTCGCCGCTCGGGCTGGCGGTCGGCCAGCGGGTGGCCACGCTGGTCTCGCTCACCCTCACCCCGCTGGCGCTGCCGCACGGCCTGCCCGACTGGGACGGCCGCAGCGAGCAGGTCCCCGCCGCGGGGACGGCGATCCTCTTCGCCCGCTCGATCGCCGCCGTCCTGCCCGACGACCTGCCCGACGCCGTCTCCCTCGCCGTCCTCGACGTGTGCGGGGCGCCGGCCGCCACCGCGCGGGTGGTGGCGCGGTCGGCGGCCCGGTCGGTCGTCGTCCTGGGGGCGGCGGGCAAGTCCGGCTGCCTGAGCCTGGCCGCCGCCCGCGCGGCCGGCGCTCCCGAGCTCACCGGGCTGGTCCGCGACGAGCGGGAGGCCGCGGCGCTGTCCGCGGCCGGGCTGGCCGACCGCGTGGTGGTCGCCGACGCCACCGACCCGCTGGCCGTGGCCGAGGCGGTGGGGGAGCCGGCCGCGGTGACCGTCGTCTGCGTGGACGCGCCCGGCGCCGAGCACGGAGCCGTCCTCGCCACGGCCGACGGGGGCACCGTGGTCTTCTTCTCCATGGCGACGTCGTTCGCGCAGGCGGCGCTCGGAGCGGAGGGGATGGCGGCGGACGTGACCATGCTGATCGGCAACGGCTACACGCCGGGGCACGCGGCCCTGGCCCTGGACCTGTACCGGTCCACCCCGGGCGTCCGGGCGCTGATCGACCCGCGGGTGAGGGCATGAGCCTGCTGTTGACCGGCGTGACGGTGGGGGACCGGCCGGGGCGGGCGGTGCGGGTGGAGGACGGCCGGATCGCCTGGCTGGGCGACGCCGCCGACGCCGCGCCGGCCGACCGGGTGGTGGCGGGGGAGGGATCCCTGCTCACGCCCGCCTTCGTCGACGCCCACGTGCACGCCACGGCCACCGGCCTGGCGCTGACCGGCCTCGACCTCCACTCGAGCCTGAGCCTCCAGGCCGCCGTCGCGGCCGTGGCGGCGCACGCCGGCGGCGCCGGGCAGGACATCGTCCTCGGCACCGGGTGGGACGAGACCGGCTGGCCGGAGGGGCGCGGGCTCACCCGGCACGACCTGGACGGCGTCGTCGGCGACCGGCCGGCCTACCTGGCCCGGGTCGACGTCCACTCCGCCACCGTCTCCACCGCGCTGCTGGATCGGGTGCCGGGGATCGCCGGCCTGCCCGGCTTCTCCGCGGACGGCCGGCTGCGGCTGGACGCCCACCACGCGGCCCGGCGGGCCGCCTACGGCGCCGTCGACGCCGGGCAGCGCCGCACCGCGCAGCGGGCCGCCCTCGCCGCGGCCGCCGCCCTCGGGATCGGCAGCCTGCACGAGATGGCCGGCCCGGAGGTCTCCGGTGCCGAGGACCTCGCCGGTGTGCTGGAGGTGGCCGCCGGGCAGCCCGGCCCGCTGGTGCTCGGGTACTGGGGGGAGCTGAGCGAGCGCGGCGGGCTGGACCTGGTCGGCGAGCTGGGGCTGGCCGGGGCCGGCGGAGACCTGTTCTGCGACGGCGCGTTCGGCTCGCACACCGCGGCGCTGAGCGCGCCCTACACCGACCGGCCGGACACCGCGGGCAGCCTGCGCTTCGAGACGGCGTCCCTCGTCGAGCACGTCCGCGCCTGCACGCTGGCCGGGGTCCAGGCCGGGTTCCACTGCATCGGGGACGCCGCCGTCGAGCAGGTGCTCACCGCCGTCGGCGCCGTCGTCGACGAGCTGGGCCGCGCGCCGGTGCGGGCCTGCCGGCACCGGCTGGAGCACGTGGAGATGGCGGGGCCGTCGGCGGTGACCCGGATGGCCGACTGGGCGATGGTGGCCAGCGTGCAGCCGGCGTTCGACGCGGCGTGGGGCGGCACCGACGGCATGTACGCCGAGCGGCTGGGTCCGGACCGCGCGCCGGCCTGCAACCCGTTCGCCGACCTCTCCGACGGCGGGGTCGCTCTCGCGCTGGGCAGCGACGCCCCGGTCACCCCGATGGACCCGTGGGGCGGGGTGCACGCCGCCGTCGACCACCGCACGCCCGGGTCGGGGCTGCGGCCGTTCGACGCCTTCGACGCGGCCACCCACGGCGGCTGGCACGCCGTCCGCCGCGAGCACCGGGACGGTCCGCTGGCCGTCGGCGCGCCGGCCACCCTGGCGCTGTGGGCGACGGACCGCACCCTGTCCGGCGTCCTCGCCGAACGGGTCCGGCCGGAGTGCCGGCTGCTCCTCGTCGACGGCGACCCGATCGGAGCCCTGTCATGACCGCCGTTCCGGACTCTCGGCGCGGAAAGTCCGGGGACGAGGCGGACTTTCGGCGCGGAAAGTCCGGGGACGAGGCGGACTTTCGGCGCGGAAAGTCCGGGGGAGGAGTGCGATGAACCGGCTGGAGCTGGACCCGGGGCTCGTGGCGCGGGCGCGGGCGCTCGCCGGCCGCGCCGCCGAGCCGGTGGTCGACCTCGCCCGGCGGCACACCACCGTCTCGGTGGAGCGGGCGGTGCTGCGGCTCGCCGGCCTCACCGGCACCGACCCGGTCACCGGCGACGGGGTGGTCACCGACCGCGTTCCGTGGGTGAACCGGGTGGTGGACGCCGTCCGCGAGCAGGTGGGCCTGGAGTCCGGCGTCGCGCTGCCGGTCTGGCACGCCCTCGCCGCCGGTTCCGCGCCGGACCTTCCGGCGCTCGCCGAGCAGGTCGGCGCGGGGACGGCGCGGTTCACCGTGCCCACCGGCGCCGACGCCGAGCGCGCCCGGGACGCCGCCCGCGCGGCCGTCGCGACCGGCATCGCCCGCATCGACGTCAACCGCCGGCGCCGCGAGGAGCTGGTGGCGACCCTCGGCGACCCGCCGCGGCGGCCCTGGATCTACCTGATCGTGGCCACCGGCGACATCCACGAGGACATCCCGCAGGCGCAGGCCGCCGCCCGCGCCGGCGCCGACGTCATCGCCGTCATCCGCTCCACCGGGCAGTCGCTGCTGGACTACGTGCCCGAGGGCGCCACCCGCACCGGGTACGCGGGCACGTACGCCACCCAGGAGAACTTCCGGCTGATGCGGGCCGCGCTGGACGACGTCGGCACGGAGCTGGGCCGCTACGTGCGCCTCACGAACTACGCCAGCGGCCTGTGCATGCCCGAGATCGCCGTCCTGGCCGGCCTCGAGCGGCTGGACATGATGCTCAACGACGCGATGTACGGGATCCTCTTCCGCGACATCAACCCGCAGCGCACCTTCGTCGACCAGCGGTTCAGCCGGATGGTGCACGCCCGCGCCGGGATCATCATCAACACCGGCGAGGACAACTACCTCACCACCGCCGACGCCGTCGACGAGGCGCACACCGTCACCGTCAGCCAGCTGCTCAACGAGACCCTCGCGCACGAGGCCGGGCTCGAGGACTGGCAGCTCGGGCTGGGCCACGCCTTCGAGATCGACCCGGACCGGCGCGAGTCCTTCCGGCTGGAGCTGGCGCACGCGATGCTGGCCCGCGCACTGTTCCCCGACACGCCGCTGAAGTGGATGCCGCCGACCAAGCACATGACCGGCGACGTCTTCCGCGGCTACCTGCTGGACGGCTTCTTCAACCTCGCCGGGGCGCTCACCGGCCAGGGCATCCTGCTGGTGGGGATGATGACCGAGGCCGTCGTCACCCCGTGGCTGTCCGACCGCGACCTGGCGCTGCGCAACGTCCGGTACGTGCTGGACGCCGCCGGCGGGCTGGTCGAGGACTTCGCGCCCCCGAAGGGCGGCTTCATCGACCGGCGCGCGCACACCGTGCTCACCGAGGCGGTACAGCTGCTGGAGCGGATCGCCGGCGAGGGCCTGCTCGAGGCGATCGCGGACGGGACCTTCGGCATCACGAAGCGGCCCCCGGACCGCGGCAAGGGCCTCGACGGCGTCGTCCGGCTGGCGCCCGACGCGTACAACCCGGCGCTGGAGCTGCTGGAGCGGGAGGTGGCCCGTGCCTGAGCAGGGCCGACGTGGCCACGACGGCCCTCCGGGGACCGTGATCCGGCCGTACGGCGACACGACCGGCGACGGGATGGTCCAGCTGTCGTTCACCCTGCCCGTCAGCCCCGGACCGCGGGCGGAGGGCGCGGCGCTGCAGCTCGCGCAGAAGATGGGCATCGAGCCGGCGATGGTCGTGCACAGCCACGGGATCGGCGGCGACTTCACCTTCCTCGTCGTCTACGGCAGCGTGCGGCACCTGGTCGACCTGGACGCCGTGCAGGTCGAGGAGCGCGCCTATCCGCTGCTGGCGCCGGCGGAGGTGAACGGGGCGATCCGCGCCGGCCTGCGCCGCAAGCTCGTCGTCCTCGGCGCCTGCATCGGCACCGACGCGCACACCGTCGGCATCGACGCGATCCTCAACCTCAAGGGCTTCGCGGGGGAAAAGGGTCTGGAGTACTACCGGGAGCTCAGCGTCGCCAACCTCGGCGCGCAGGTCAGCGTGCCGGAGCTGGTGGCACGGGCCCGGACCGAGCGGGCCGACGCCGTCCTCGTCTCCCAGGTGGTCACGCAGAAGGACGCCCACCTGCGGAACACCCGCGAGCTGGCCGCCGCCTTCCGCGAGGCGATGGGGGAGGCCCGGCCCCTGCTCGTCGTCGGCGGCCCGCGCTTCGACCCGGCGATGGCCGCCGACCTCGGCGTCGACAAGGTCTTCGGCCGGGGGACGACGCCCGGCGAGGTCGCCAGCTACCTCGTGTCCGCCCTCGTCCCCACTGGAGCCGCAGCATGAGCGACGACGACCCCCGCCTGGGGCTGACCGTCACCCACCGCCGGTACGTGCCGTACGCGCACGCCCACTACGGCGGGTCGCTGGTCGACGGCGCCTACACCCTGGGCCTGTTCGGCGACGTCGCCACCGAGGTCGCCATCGTCATGGACGGCGACGAGGGCCTGCTGGCCGGCTACTCCGAGGTCCGCTTCCTCGGGCCGGTGCGGGCCGGCGACGTCCTGGAGGCCACCGCGGAGGTGGTGCGGATCGGCCGCCGCAGCCGTGAGCTGCGCTGCACCGCCCGGGTGGTGGCGCGCGCCGAGCCCGAGCGGGGGCCGTCCGCGGCCGGCGTGCTGGGCGAGCCGGTGACCGTCGTCGAGGCCACTGCCACGCTCGTCGTCCCGGGGCCAGCAGGCACGCCGTAACGAAGAGGTCACAACTCGTCACGGACCTCTCCGAGGGCTTCGATCCCGTCGGCGCACTCCTTACAGTCGCTGCAGTACCACTCCGGGAGCACCGGCACGTGCTCTCCCGGACCAGTCGCGCGGGCCCCCCGGCCGTGCGGACGGCGAGCCGCCGCCCGCACCCCGGGTCGAGGGGGCCGGTGGCTGCCCGGGGGACCGCGGGCCGGGCACCCGGCGCAGACCGACCCGGCCCGCACAACCAGACAACGGCCGGCCGATCGCCGCCAGCGACCGGTCGTGCCGGCCCGAAGGTGCGGCGCCCGTGGTCCGGACGGCGCCGGCGCGACCGAGACGACCGGGCACGGACGACGGACCGCCCCCGCGCGGAGCCGCCGGCCCGCTCCGGGATGGGATGCTGGGCTCGACCGCGGCAACGGTGCCGGCGGTCGGGGCCCCGTCCGACCGGCGCGGGGCCGGCAGTGCGCGGGAGCGCCGGGTGCACGGGAGGCGACGGTGGGATCGGTCGCCCCGGGCACCCTGGAGCGCTCCGCCGAGGCACCGCGCCCCGCGTCCCGCACCCGCCGCCTCCGCCTGCCGTGGCGGACCCTGCTCGCCGCCGCCGGCGGGCTGCTGCTGCTGCTCGCCTTCCCCGGTTGGTCCGTCGTCGCCCTCGCCCCGCTGGGGCCCGCCGCGCTGGCGCTCGCCGTCCACGGCCGGCGCGCCCGCTCCGGGGCCTGGCTGGGCCTGGTGTTCGGCTTGGCCTTCTTCGTCCCGCTGCTGTCGTGGAGCGGCATCTACGTCGGCTCGCTGCCGTGGCTGGCGCTGGCCGGCTGGGAGGCGCTGCACCTGGCCGTGCTCGGCGCCGCCACCGCCGCCACCTCCCGGCTGCGGCTGTGGCCGCTGTGGGCCGCCGCCCTGTGGGTCGCCGACGAGGCGGTGCGCGGCCGGTTCGTGCTCGGCGGGTTCCCCTGGGGGCGGCTGGGGACCAGCCAGACCGAGGGGCCGTTCCTGTCGCTGGCCGCCTACGGTGGGGTGCCCCTGGTCAGCTTCGCCGTCGCGCTCACCGGCACCCTGCTCGCCGCCGCCCTGGTGGCGCTGACCCGGTCCGGGCGGCGCCGCGGCGCCCTCGCGATGGCCGGGGCGGTCGCCGTGCCCCTGCTGGGCTGGCTGGCCTGGCTGCCGCTGCCCGGCCCCTCGCTGACCGAGGGCGGGCCGACGCGGACCGTCGCGGTGATCCAGGGCGACGTCCCGCAGCCCGGGCTGGAGTTCAACGAGCGCCGCCGGGCCGTCCTCGACAACCACGTCACCGGCACGGTCGAGCTCGCCGAGGCGGTGGCGGCGGGGGAGCGGCCGCAGCCCGACGTCGTCATCTGGCCGGAGAACAGCTCCGACATCGACCCCTACCTCAACGAGGACGCCGCACGCGCCATCAGCCGGGCGGCCGCGGCGATCGACGCGCCGATCCTGGTCGGCGCCGTCGTCGACGGGCCCGGCCGGTTCATCAGCAACACCGGCATCGTCTGGGACCCCGAGGACGGGCCGGGTGACACCTACGTCAAGCGCCACCCGGTGCCCTTCGGCGAGTACGTGCCCGCCCGGGACTTCTTCCGGCTGTTCAGCGACAAGGTGGACCTGATCCGGCGGGACTTCGTGCAGGGCGGCGAGGTCGGCCTGCTGGACGTCGGCGGCGCGCGGGTCGGTGACCTCATCTGCTTCGAGGTGGTCTACGACGGCCTGGTGCGGGACGTCGTCACCGCAGGCGCCGGGATGATCGTCGTCCAGACCAACAACGCCACCTTCGGCTACACCGACGAGAGCGAGCAGCAGCTGGCCGCCAGCCGGCTGCGCGCGGTCGAGTTCGGCCGCACCGTGGTCGTCGCCGCCACCAGCGGCGTCTCGGCGATCGTCGCCCCCGACGGCTCCCTGGCCGCCCGGTCGGGGCTGTTCGAGCCGGCCGTCTTCGTCGAGGACATCGCCCAGCGGGACTCCGCCACGGTCGCCCAGCGGCTGGGGGCGGCACCGGAGTGGGCGCTCACCGCACTCGGCGCGGGGGCGCTGCTGGCCGTCGTCGTCCCGGCGCTGCGCCGGCGCTCCCGGCGGAGCACCGCATGAGCGGCGTGCTGGTCGTCGTCCCCACCTACGACGAGGTGCAGAACCTCGAGCCGATCCTCGACCGGCTGCACCGCAGCCGGCCCGACGCGCACGCGCTCGTCGTCGACGACGGGTCGCCGGACGGCACCGGCGAGCTGGCCGAGAAGCTGGCCGCCCGGGACCCGCGGGTGCACGCGCTGCGGCGGACCGCGAAGAGCGGCCTCGGCCCGGCCTACGTCGCCGGCTTCCACTGGGGCCGGGCGCGCGGGTACGACGTCCTCGTCGAGATGGACGCCGACGGCTCGCACCACCCCGAGCAGCTGCCCGACCTGCTCGCCGCGCTGGCGGACGCCGACCTGGTGCTGGGCTCGCGCTACGTGCCCGGCGGCCGGGTGGAGGACTGGCCCCTGCACCGGCTGCTGCTCTCCCGCGCCGGCAACCTCTGGACCCGGTGGGCGCTGCGGCTGCCGCTGGCCGACGCGACCGGCGGCTACCGCGCCGTCCGGGGCGGGCTGCTGGACCGGCTGCCCTTCGACGACGTCGCCAGCCAGGGCTACTGCTTCCAGGTCGACTGGGCCTGGCGGGCGGTCCGCGCCGGCGCCCGCGTGGTCGAGGTGCCCATCACCTTCACCGAACGGCGGTACGGCCGGAGCAAGATGAGCGGCTCGATCGTTGGAGAGGCGTTGGTACGGGTCACCTGGTGGGGCCTGCAGGACCGGCTGGCCGATCGGCTGCCGGGCCGGGTCCGCCGCCCCGTGCCGGGACGGGTCCGCGACGGCGGGCGGTCATCCGCGGTCCGGTAGGCGGGCCGGGGCCGCTCGATCCGGGTGGGCCGAGGAGAGCCGTGGGTCGCCGCGTGCGCTTGCTGGCCGGGCTGCTGGCCCTGGCCGAGGTCGTCGTCTTCGTGCTGGTCGCGCAGTGGATCGGGGTCGGCTGGACGCTGCTGGCCGCCCTGGCCACCAGCGCCCTGGGTTGGGCGCTGCTGGCGCGGCAGGGCACCCGCGCGCTGACCGAGCTGCGGGAGCGGGCCCGGGAGCGCCGGCCGTCGGTCCGGGCCGTCGGTGACGCCGGCCTGATCGCCGTCGGCGGGCTGCTCATGGTGCTGCCCGGCTTCCTGACCGACGTGGTGGGCCTGCTGTGCCTGCTGCCGCCGACCCGGTTCCTGGTGCGCGGGCTGCTCGCCCGGGTGCTCGCCGACCGGCTGCCGGTCGAGCTGCGCGGGCCGGTGCGCGTCCGCAGCCGCCGCGCCCCCGGTGTCCCGTACGCCGCGCCGGAGCCCGGGCGGCCGCTGGTCATCGAGGGCGAGGTCGTGCGCGACGAGGGCGAGGTCGTGCGCGACGCCGACGGGCGCCCGTCGGCCTGAGGGCGGCCACCTCCGCACGCGGGGGCCCGGCCGGTCCGGGGCCCCGGCCTCCTCCACGCCGATCCCTCCACGCCGATCCCCTCCACGCGGACGGACGCGGAACGGCCCCGGTGGGAACTCCCACCGGGGCCGTTCGCGATCGTGCGCGGGTGCTCAGCTGGCGCGGGTCCGCCGGCCGCGCAGCACCTCGAGGCGCTCGGCGAGGACCTCCTCGAGGTCCTCCACCGACCGACGCTCCAGGAGCATGTCCCAGTGCGTCCGCGGCGGCTTGACCTTCTTGGGGGTCGGCTCGGCGCCGCCGACCAGCTTGGCCGCGGAACCGTCGAACTTGCACTCCCACGTGTCGGGGAGCTCGGCGTCGTCAGCGAAGGGCACCGTGAACAGGTGACCCGAAGGGCACCGGTACTCCGCGTACTGCCGCTCGATCGGCGCGGTGTTCCGCTCGGTCTCGTAGCTCACGCTGCCCAGTCGGCTACCCCGCAGGGAACGCTCGCCCATGGCACACCGTCCTCTCGTGCTGGTGGTGTCGGTCAGAACTCGACGTCGCAGGCAGGAGTACCCACCGGACGGCGCGGTCGAAAGAACCAACGACGGATTTCGCGAAGAGATTCCGCGGAGTCGGTTCCAGATCATCTCATGGGGTGGTATACCGCCCCGCACCCACCCCTCCCGGGGGAGATCAGGGCAGCGCGAGCTGCCCCGGACCGGCCGCCGTCGGGCCCAGCTGGCCCAGCACGTGGTGCCGCCGGCAGAGCACCTGGTAGTGGATCTCGGCGTCCCGCTCGTCGGGCGCCGGGGTGGGCGCGGTGTCGGCGACGACGACCGTCTCGCCCTCGCGCACCATCGCGCCGTCCACCACCCGGGCGTTGAGCAGCCCCGGCAGGCCGCACCAGCAGAGCACCTCGACCTGCACCCGCTGGACGTCGTCGGCCACCTCCAGCAGCCGCTGGGTGCCGGGGAAGAGCCGGGTGCGGAAGTCCGTGGTCAGCCCGAAGGCGTAGACGTCGACGTGCGACTCGTCGACCAGCTCGGCGAGCTGGTCGACCTGCGCGGCGGTGAGGAACTGCGCCTCGTCGACGATCAGGTAGTCGACCCGTGTGCCGCCGGCCCAGCGGTCGCGGACCAGCAGCCGCAGGTCGGCGCCGGCGTCCACCTCGATCGCGTCGCGGCGGAGCCCGACCCGGGAGCTGATCCGCGGCGCGCCGGACCGGTCGCCCTGGGTGAGCAGCAGCCCGCGGCGGCCCGCCCGGCTGTGGTTGTGGTCGACCTGCAGGGCCAGCGTCGACTTGCCGCAGTCCATGGGACCGTGGAAGAAGCGCAGGTGCGCGGGCGCGGGGTGGCGGCGCCGGTCGCCGGCCACGGGCACCGAGGACAGCGCCCGGCCGCTGCGGGCGTCGACGTCCAGGGGTGAGCTCACAGCCGCTCCGGTGGGGTGTTGCCCGCCGCGACGACGGCGCGGCGGATCGGCAGCGCGGCCAGGGCGAGGAAGCCGGCCACGAAGAAGACCACGAGGCTGACGATCGCCAACCGGTAGGAGCCGGTGAGCTGGTAGGTCAGCCCGAAGGCCAGCGGACCGAGCCAGCTGGTGCCGCGGTCGCTGATCTCGTAGAAGCCGTAGTACTCGGCCTCCTTGCCGGCCGGGATGAGCTGGCTGAACAGCGACCGGGACAGCGCCTGGGTGCCACCCTGCACCAGGCCGATGACCGCGGCCAGGGCGTAGAACTGCCCGGCCGCGCCGGCCTGCAGGAAGAAGGCGGCGATCAGGACGCCGATCCAGGCGACCAGGCTGCCCAGCACGACCCGCTTGGCGCCGTAGCGGGCGGCCAGCCGGCCCAGGCCCAGCGCGCCGGCGATGGCCACCACCTGGACCATGAGGATGGCGCCGGTGAGCACCGACTGGTCCAGCCCCAGCTCCTCGGTGGCGTAGGTGGCCGACAGCGAGATCACCGTCTGGACGCCGTCGTTGTACAGCAGGTAGGCGCCGAGGAACCACAGGGTCAGGGGGAAGGCGCGCATCTCCCGCAGCGTCGTGGCCAGCTGGCGGAAGCCGCTGCGCGGCCGGCCCTCGACGGCGCGGACCGGGCGGTCACGCAGGCGGGACAGCGAGAACAGGGTGAAGGCGCCCCACCACAGGCCGGCGCTGGCCAGGCAGATGCGCACCGCCTCGCCGGTGCTCAGCCCCAGGGACTCCGCGCCGAGCACCAGGCCCAGGTGCACCGCCAGTAGCAGGGCGCCGCCGACGTAGCCGAAGGCCCAGCCGCGGCTGGAGACGGCGTCCCGCTCGTCGGGTCCGGCGAGGTCGGGCAGCCAGGAGTAGTAGACGACGGTCGCCGCGCCGAAGCTGATGTTGGCGACGACGAACAGCAGCGCGCCGAGCAGGTAGCGCCCGTCGGCGACGAAGAACAGGCCGGTGGTCGCCAGGGCGCCCAGCGCGGCGAAGCAGCCGAGCAGCTGCCGCTTGCGGCCGGTCCGGTCGGCGATCGCGCCGGTGAGCGGCAGCACCAGCACCTGCAGGACCACCGACAGGGACAGCACGTAGGAGAACCAGCTGCCGGGCGGGATCGACAGGCCGAGCACCGACAGCCGGCCGTCGGGCCCGGCGGCGTCCTCGGCGACCGACGTCAGGTACGGCCCGAGGAAGACCGTGGTGACGCTGGTGTTGAACACCGACATCGCCCAGTCGTAGGAGTACCAGCCGAAGCGCTCGCGGCGCAGCGCCCGGTCGGCGGAGGGGGCGGTCGGGTCGGCGGCCGTCGTCACGGGCGCAGGGTGTCAGCCGGGACGGTGACGGTCCAGCACGGGGCGGTGTCAATGGCTCGGCTCCGCACTCGCTCCGCTCCTCGGTCGCTGGCGCTCCCTGCGATGCTCACTCGAGCGTCGCTCTCGCAGGTCACGGGATGTCGTCCGGGACCACGCCGCCCGGGAACGCCGCGGTGGCGTGCGTCGGGCGGGTGGGATCGACGTAGGCCATCCGGTCGGCCGGCTCCCCGGCACGCAGCGGCACGAGACCCCGGGTGATCGCGGCGGCGATGCGGGTGCGGGCGCGGTTGGCGTCCCCGACCCGATCCGGCTGCAGGTCCTCGAAGAACACCGGCGGCCCGATGTGCACCTTGAGCGCCGGCTGCCGCCAGAAGGCGCGCAGCAGGGTGCGCAGCTTGCCCCAGTCGTTCACGTACTGGAGCACCTCGTGCGCGCCCCACTGGCTGACCGGGATCACCGGGACGTCGGCGGCCAGCGCCATGCGGGCCAGCCCCGAGCGGCCGCGCTCGGGCCACCCGTCGGGCGCCAGGCCCACCCGGCCCTCGGGATAGGCGACGACGTGGCCGCCGTGCGCCAGCGCCGCCTGGGTCACCCGCAGCGCGTGCTTGGCGACGTCCGTGCCGCGCTCGACCCGGATGCCGCCGGCGCGTTCCAGCAGGGGCCCGGCGATCGGCGAGCGCATGATCCCGCCGGTCGCCATGAACCGCGGCGTCACCCCGGCCTTGTGCATCGCGACCGCCACGACGAACGTGTCGAAGTCGCCGATGTGGTTGGCCGCGAGCAGCAGCGGGCCCTTGAGCCACTCCGGCGGGATCGAGCCGGTGACCTGCAGCCGCCCGAAGATGCTGGGCAGCCAGGAGAACCAGCGCAGCAGGAACCGCCAGAACCACCACGGCGGGGAGGCCGCGATGGCGAGCTCGCGGGCGAACCACTCGGGGTCGTCCGGGCCCACCAGGTGCGCGACGTCCGCGGGCAGGGGCGGCGGTGTCGGCCGCCAGGCCCGGATCCGCGCGCCGAGGCCGCTCACCGGGACACCCACTCCCCGCGCTTCTCCAGCAGCTCGCGCAGCATCGCCGGCCGGTCGGTCATCACGCCGTCGACCCCGAGGTCGAGCATCGTCGTCGCCTCCTCGGGGGTGTCCACGGTCCATACGTGCACCTGCAGGCCCCGGGCGTGCGCGGCGGCCACGAACCGCTCGTCGACCAGCGCCCGGCCGCCGAGCTGCAGCGGCACCTGCGCGCAGCCGGCCTGGATGCGCACCAGCCCGGCCGCGCGGGGGGAGTAGGACGACAGCCGGAGCGCCGCCACGCCCCGGGGCCCCAGCGACGTGCAGACCGACGGGCCGAACAGCCGGCGGGCCGCGGCGACGCGGGCGTCGGAGAACGAGCCGAGGCAGATGCGGTCCTCGACGTGCACCCGCCGGACGGTGCGGACCAGCGGGGCCAGCACGCCGGCGGCCTTGATGTCGAGGTTGAACCGGATGTCCGGCCAGGCGCCGAGCAGCTCCTCCAGCCGGAGGATCGGCTCCCGCCCGCCGATGCGCGCGGTGGCGATCTCCCGCCACGGCAGCTGGTCGACCCGCCCGGTGCGGTCGGTGACCCGGTCGAGGACGGCGTCGTGGAAGACGATCGGCACGCCGTCGGCGGTCACCCGGACGTCGGTCTCCAGGTACCGGTACCCCAGCGCGACGCACGCCTCGAACGCCGGCAGGGAGTTCTCGAGGTGCTCGATGGCGCCGCCCCGGTGCGCCATCGCGATGGGTGTCGGCCCGTCGAGGAAGGCGTACCGGACCGGAACCACGTCGACACGCTAACGCCGGGCGCGGCCGCGCCGGTCAGGGCCTCGCGCCACCCGCCCCACGCGCCTCCTGGACCCCGCCCGTCCGGCCGTCGACCGCGGCCGCCATGCGCGCGACGATCCGCTCCAGGACCGGCCGCGGGGTGGCCAGGTTGAGCCGCACGTGCCCGGCTCCCGGCGCGCCGCACTCGGGGCCGTCGACCAGCGCGACGCCCGCCCGGTCGAGGAAGAAGGCGCCGGCCGAGTCCGGTAGGCTGAGCCCGCGGCAGTCCAGCCAGGCCAGGTAGGTGCCCTCCGGCGGGGTCCACCGCACCCGCGGCAGGTGCTCGGCGAGCAGTTCGCCGAGCCGGCGCCGGTTGCCGTCGAGGTAGGCCAGGACGTCGGCCAGCCACGGCGCGCCCCCGGTGTAGGCGGCGGTGGCCGCGAGGACGCCGAGGGTCGAGGCGCCGTGGACGGCGAAGAAGCCCACCCGGGCCCAGTGTTCGACGTCGGCCTCGTTCGACAGGATCAGCTGGGCGGCCTTGAGACCGGGCAGGTTCCACGCCTTGGACGCCGACGTCGCCGTCACCGTGTGCCGCGCGGTGACGGGGGAGAGGGCGGCGTAGGGACGGTGCACCGCGCCCGGGTACACCAGCGGCGCGTGGATCTCGTCGGCGAACACCCGCGCACCGGCCCGCTCGACGACGTCGGCCAGCGCGAGCTGCTCCGCCTCGGTGAACACCCGGCCCAGCGGGTTGTGCGGGTTGGTGTGCACCAGCAGCCCGCCGCCGGCCAGCGCACGGGCGAGGCCGTCGAGGTCGTGGCCGGCCCGGCCGTCCCGCTCGACCATCGGCACCTCGACCAGCTCCCGGCCCAGCAGCCCGGGCACCGACAGGAACGGCATGTAGGCCGGCGTCGGCAGCACCACGGGGGTGCCCGGCGGGGTGAAGTGCTCGATGGCCGCCTGCAGCCCGGCGAGGACGTCGGACAGCGGGGTGATCCACTCCGGCGGCACGGTCCAGCCGTGGCGCTCGGCGCACCAGCCGGCACACGCCCGGGCCATCGCCGTCGCGGCCTCCGGGGTCAGGTAGCCCAGCGCGCCCCGGTCGACCGCCTCGTGCAGCGCCCGGCTGACCTCCGGCGCGGTGCCGAAGTCCATCTCGGCGACGAACGCGCCGATCGCGCTCCCGTACCGCGTCCACTTGAGGCCGCCCGAGGCGCGCAGCACCTCCTCGGTCAGCGCGTCGAACGCCGCCGTCCGCTCGCCGGGCACGGGCGCTCCTCCCTGCCCGGCGGCCGGCTCCGCCGTGTCGGGCGTGTCCCTCGGGTCTGTCGGTGGGGCCGTCTACCGTGCCCTGCGTGGCCAAGCAACTCACCACCCCCGTGACCAACGAGGAGGCGACCGACACCGGCGTGCCCGGCCCCCGCCGGGGGAGTGACGCCGAGCGCCGCTGCGGCTGGTGCCGCCGCGTGCTCCCGAACCAGGGGTCGGTCGGCCGTCCCCGCCAGTACTGCGGGCAGGCCTGCCGCCAGCGGGCCTACGAGCAGCGCTCCGCGACGGCCAAGGCGGGCCTGTCCGGCGACGTCGTGCTCGTCACCCGCGCCGAGCTCGACGGCCTGCAGGACCGGCTGTACCAGCTGCGGTGTGCGCTGGAGGACGTCGCGACGCTGCTGACCGAGCGCCCGACCAAGGCCGAGCTGGAACGCTCACTGGCCGACCTGGTGCGCTCGACCGGCCGCCTCGACCGGCTGTGGGTGTCCGAGCGCGCCGGCTGATCGATCACCGCCTCACTCCGGGTCCTGCTGGTCGTCGTTCTGGTCCTCGTCGGCACCGCCGCCCTGGTCGCTGGTGTCGGGCAGGTTCTCCCGGTCGGACTCCTCCTCGTCCAACTCCTCGTCGGTCCCGCTGTCGTCGGTCGTTCCCTCGCTGGGCGTCGTCGGGGATCCGCAAGCGGTCATCGTCGCGCCGCCGCCGAACAGCGCGAGAGCGGTCATGAGTGCGGCGATGGGGCGTCGGAGTTGCATGTCTCCGACCCTAGGCAGCACGCCGTCGGGCCGCCCGTCGAACCGCTGACCCACCCCTCTTTACGTCACTGTGACGTAATGAGGGGTGGGTCAGCGGTTGGGAGGAGGGTCGGTTCCGACGAGAGCCGGCCGGTCGGCCGATCCCGGCGCAGCGGCTTCAAGATCATCAAAGAGATGGCCGGCTCGGGGGAGCAGTGCACCAGAACCGCCTCCGGGCCCGACGGCGCGGCCGCTCGACCCGACCCGCCGGCCGGGCGTGGTCACGGTGAACGGACCGGGCAGAGGCTCGTGGACGGGTCGGCTGCACGACGACGCGCGTGTGCGCACCGACTGGCGGCCGGGACGACGACCGCCGGGTCGACGGGGTCCCGCAGGCCGCCGGCCCCTTCCGGCGCCTCGATCTGTAGCGCCGATAATGCACATTATGTCAACTTGCACGGCGAGCGCCGGGCGGGGCGGCCCCTCCCCGGCTACGCGAGCACCCGGACGTCGTAGTCGGCGAACCGGCGGTCGGCCGTCACGAGGACCAGCCGGTGGCGCACGGCCTGGGCGATGAGCATCCGGTCGAACGGATCGTCGTGCAGGCGTGGCAGTGCGCCCGCCACGAGTCCGTCCTCGACGGTGATCGGCAGGGTGTCGAACCCCTGCCGCTCGAGTTCCTCGGGCAGGCCGTCCGGGATGGTCAGCTTGCCGCGGGCCGCCTTGATCGCCATCTCCCACGCCGAGGCTGCCGACACCGCGACGGACATCCGCGGGTCCCGGATCGCTTCGGCCATGGCCGGAGTGAGCCGGGCGTCGCCGGCCAGCCACCACAGCAGGACGTGCGTGTCCAGCAGCAGCGTCACGACTCGGCGTCGCCGTGGAACGCGGCCACCAGGTCGTCCGGCGTCTCGTCGAAGTCGTCGGAGATGACGACCCGCCCCCGCCACGCACCGGGCACCCGCGAGTGCGTGGGAGCTCCGACGGGAACGAGCCGGGCGACCGGCCGGCCCGCCCGCGCGATGACGACGTCCTCCCCCTGCTCGACCGCCTCCAGCAGGCGGGACAGGTGTGTCTTCGCCTCGTGGACGTTGACGGTCTGCACCATGCCACCCAGCGTATGACTAAGTCGGACTAAGTCAACCCTGACGTTCGTCCGGGCCCGCGGGGCGCCTGCACGCCGCGCAGGCCGACTCGGCGGCGGCGGTCCGGCACACTCCCCCGGTGCCGTCGGTCGTCCGCCCCTCCCCGAGGCGGCCCGGCACCCCCTGACCCGAGGAGACTCCCGTGCCCCCGTCCGTCGTCCCGATGGTCGTCACCCATGACCTGGACCGGCTCGCCCGCTTCTACCGGGAGCTGACCGGGGCCCAGGAGTCGAGCCGGATCCCCGAGGAGGGTCCGACGTTCTACCTCGGGTTGCGGATCGGCGGGTCCGAGCTCGGCATCGTCGCCGACGCGTCCGTCGAGGCCGGCCCACCCGGCCGTGTGCTGCTCAGCCTCGAGGTGGACGACGTCGACGCGTGCCTCGCGCGGGTCCCCGAGCTGGGCGGCACGGCCTCCGGGCCGGCCAACGACATGCCGTGGGGCCAGCGGGTCGCGCACGTCAGGGACCCCGACGGCAACGCGGTCAACCTGACCTCCACGTCCTGAACTCCCCGCCGTCCGGCCCTCGGGCGACCGCGTGGCGTCACCGATGGACGTCGGTCGTCATCACACCGTGGGACGTCCTCCCCGGATCGCGGCTAGTTGGGTCCAACAACTTGACGCACCCCCACGAGTGCTCCACGCTTCGGTGCCCTCGTGATTTACGGCACTCCGCCGGGTCATAAGGGGGCCCGTGCGGAGCAAGTGAGGCAACGTGACAGACGGTAGCCGCGGGAGCGATCCGATCATCGCCGACCCGTCCACCCCGGCGCTGATGGTCAAGCTCGGCGAGTACCCGCTGCACCACGGCGGGGTCGGTGCCATCCGGTCGCTCGGACGCCTCGGCGTGCCGGTGCACGCGATCACCGAGAGCCGGTTCACGCCGGCCGCGGTGTCGCGCTACCTCCGTGCCCACCACACCTGGCCCACCACGGGCCTCGAGGACCCCGACGCGCTGGTCGACGGGCTGCTGCGGATCGGGCGCTCGATCGGCCGGCCCGCCGTCCTCATCCCGACCGACGACGAGGCCGCGGTGCTCCTGGCCGAGCGGGGCGACGACCTGGCCGGCGCCTTCCTGTACCCGCGGTCCGCCGACCCCGGCCTGCCGCGCCGGCTGGCCGACAAGAACGGGCTGCACGAGCTGTGCCAGAAGCACGGCGTGCCGCAGGCCGACTCCACCGCCCCGAGGACGCCGGCCGAGGTCGAGGAGTTCGCGCGCAGCGCACGCTTCCCGGTCGTGGCCAAGAACCGCGAGCCGTTCGGCCGCCTGCGGGCGCCGGCGGTCCGCTCCACGACGCTGCTGCGCGACCCGGACGAACTGCTCGCCCTGGCCCGTCACTGGCCCGAGGACCCCGGCGTCCTCCTCCAGGAGTACCTCCCCCGCGAGCACTCCGAGGACTGGATCGTGCACGGCTACCTCGGCAGCGGCGGGACCCCGCAGGTCCTGTTCACCGGCGTGAAGCTGCGCTCCTGGCCGCCGCACGCCGGGATCACGACGTGCGCGGTCGTCGTCGACAACCCCGAGCTGGCCGCGCTCGCGTCCGACTTCTGCGCCCAGCTCGACTACTCGGGGATCTTCGACCTCGACTGGCGCCTGGACCGGCGTGACGGGCGGTACAAGCTGCTGGACTTCAACCCGCGGGCCGGTGCGCAGTTCCGCCTGTTCGAGACCGCGGACGGCATCGACGTCGTCCGCGCCCAGTACCTGGACCAGACCGGCCAGCCGGTCCCCGCCGGGAGGCAGGTCGAGGGCCGGCGGTTCGTGGTCGAGAACTTCGACCTCCCGGCCCGCCTGGGCTACCGGCGGGAGACGCGCACCCCGCCTCCGCTGCCCGCGCGGAGCACCCGCACGGAACTGGCCTGGTTCGCCCGCGACGACGTCAGGCCGTACCTGGCCATGGCCACGCGGATGGTGCAGGTCGGCACTCGCCGGCTGATCGACGGCGGCCGCCGACGATGGGCCATCCGCTCGTCCGGCGAGTGACGCCCGGTCGCGGCACGCGGGGCATCGTCCGGCCCGCGGCGATCCCCGACGTCTACCGGCTGGACCGGCTGCCCCCGACCGGGCGGCTGGCCGACCTGGTCGCCGTCTTCTGGCGGGTGTCGTGGGAGCTGCCGCCGGGGACCGTCCACGACTCGCTGGTCCTCTCCTACCCCGCGGTCAACGTGTCCTTCGAGCCCGACGGCGTCTGGCTGACCGGCCCGGTGGCGGGCACCTACCGCCGCCCGCTCCACGGCGCGGCCACGGTGTCGGCGGTGCGGTTCCGGCCGGCGGCCTTCCGCTCGCTGGTCGACCGGCCGGTCAGCGAGCTGCGCGACCGCGTGCTGCCCGCCGCCGAGCTGCTGCCGGTGCCGGACACCCTGCCCGGCGAGCTGAGCGGCACCGCCGACCTCGGCGCGGCCCGGGACCTGATGGAGGGCTGGCTGCTCGCCCTGCCCCGCTCCCCCGGCCCGCTGCACGAGGAGCTCGACGCCGCCGTCGCGCTCATCGAGGCCGACCGGTCGATCACCCGCGTCGACCACCTCGCCGAGCGCACCGGCCGCAGCGTCCGCGCCCTGCAGCGGGCCTTCGCCGACGCCGTCGGCCTGCCGGTGAAGCAGGTCATCCGCGCGGCGCGGTTGCGCGAGGTGGCCGAGCGGGCACTGGGCGGGGACGTCGACTGGGCCGCGGTCGCCACCGAGCTCGGCTACAGCGACCAGGCCCACCTGGTGCGCGACTTCACCGCCGCGGTCGGCACTCCCCCGGCCCGGTACGGCCGCGAGGCGGTGTCGCGTTCCTCCAAGACGGGCCCGGCGGGCGCTCCCTAACGTCGTGGGCATGACCACGACGACCCTGCCCGCGCTCTACGACCGGCTGGCCGAGGCGGCTGCGGAGGCCGCCCGCATCGCCCGGGGTGCCGCCGGCGCGCCGCTGGACTCCCCCACCCCGGACACCGAGTGGGACCTGCGCACGCTGGTCGACCACTGGGTGCTCTACAGCGCGCACGGCCTCGAGCGCCGCGCCCGCCGCGAGCCGATCCCCGACGAGCTCGGCGCCCGCGACTTCGCCGCCGACCCCGACTGGCCCGAGCAGTACGCCGCCCAGCTGGACCGCGCGCTGGCCGCCTGGCGCGACCCCGCCGCCTGGGCGGGCGAGATCGACCTCGGCGGCATGTCCGTCCCGGCCACGACGGTCGCCGGGATGATCGTCAAGGAGCTCACCGTGCACGGGTGGGACGTCGCCCGGGCGACCGGCCAGGAGCTGCGCGTCGGCGAGGAGACCGCCCGCCTCGTCCTGGACCTCGTCGTCGAGCACGGCGCGCTGTTCCGCGAGTACGGCGGCTTCGCCGAGGAGCTGCCGGTCGACGACCGGACGCCCACCTTCGAGCGGGCGCTGCGGCTGTCCGGCCGCGACCCGCACTGGCACCCCTGACAGGGCCATCGTGGCCACTGTGGCCCCTCAGCGGGACGAGGCGGCCACCCGGACGCCGAGGCCCACCAGGACCGTTCCGCTGACCGCCTCCAGCCGGCGCCGGATCCGCGGCCGGCGGAACCAGTCCCCGGCGCGGGCCACCCCCGCGGCCAGCGCGAGGTACAGCCCCGTCTCGAGGGTGATCTGCAGCAGCCCGAGCACCGCGGTGGTGGCGAACACGGGGCCGTCGGCCGGCACGAACTGCGGATAGAAGGCGATCATGAAGACGGCGGCCTTCGGGTTGGCCAGCTGCACCAGCAGGCCCTCGCCGAACGCCGTCCACCAGCGGCGCCGTCCCAGCGGCGTGGCCGGCGGGGCGGGGGGGTCGACCTGCCCACGGTCCCGCCACGCCGCCCGCCAGGCGCGGACGCCGAGCACCAGGAGCACCGCCGCCCCGACGACGCGCAGGACCACGTAGCCGACCTCGGAGGCGGCGACGAGGGCGGCGAACCCGGCGCCGGCGAACAGCGCCCACGCGTAGAGGCCGAGCTCCAGGCCCAGCACGGTGGGGACGGCGCCGGACAGCCCGCGCAGCGCGGCCCGGCGGAAGATCAGCGCCATCGCCGGCCCGGGTGAGGCCGAGATGAGCAGGACGGCCAGCACGAACGCCGGCAGCGACCCGAGCACGTCCACGGGGGGATGGTGTCAGGCCGGCGGCCGGCCGGTCGACGGAGTTCTGGCCGCGCTCGACCGGCCTCGGCTCGGCCGGGCTCGAGGTCCGCGGTCCTCCCAGGGAGGTGCGGTTGACTCGGGGGCGTGGACGCCGTCGACGGGTTCTGGACCCGGGTCACCACGCCGGTGCCGGAGCTGCCGATGCCGGTGCTCCTGGGCGCCCTGGCGGTCGCCGCGGTCGTCGTCTTCTCCGCCTCGCTGTGGCGGCGGGCGAGCACGGTCGTGACGATCGCCCACGAGGGCGCCCACGGCCTGGTCGCGCTGGCCGCCGGGCGGCGGCTGTCGGGCATCCGGCTGCACTCGGACAGCTCCGGGCTGACCGTGTCGGCGGGCCGTCCCTCCGGCCTGGGCATGGTCCTGACCTGCGCCGCGGGCTACACCGGACCGGCGCTGTTCGGCCTCGGCGCCGCGGCGCTGCTCGCCGCCGGGCACGCCGTCCTGATGCTCTGGGCGCTGCTGGCGCTGCTCGCCCTCCTGCTCGTGCAGATCCGCAACTGGTTCGGCCTGTGGATGGTCCTGGTCACCGCCACGGTGGTGTTCGCGGTGACCGAGTGGCTGCCGCCGGACGGCCAGGCCGCCTTCGCCGCCGCGGGCACCTGGTTCCTCCTGCTCGCCGCACCCCGCGACGTCGTCGGGCTGCACCGCTCCCGGCGCCGGCAGGCGGCACCGCAGTCCGACGCCGACCAGCTGGCCCGGCTCACCCACCTCCCGGCGGTGCTGTGGGTGGCGTTCTTCCTGCTCGTGGACGTCGGCGCCCTGCTGCTCGGCGGCTGGTGGCTGCTCGGCTGACTCAGCCCCGGCCGCGCCGCCGGGGTGCCGCGCCGTCGGGCTGGTGGACCTTCTCCACCGGCGGCGCCGGCGGGATCTCGGCGGTGACCTCGTTCTCGTCGACGGTGAGCCGCCGGCCGTGGTGGTGGACGTCGAGCGGCTCGCCCTCCGCCAGCCGGTAGGTGGCCTCGGTCGACGTCACCGTCACGACCAGGCACCGCCCCTGGTAGTTCAGCCGGAACTTCAGCCGGGAGATCCGGTCGGGCAGCCGCGGGGAGAACTGCAGCCGCCCGCCGTGGTCGCGCAGCCCGCCGAACCCGGCGACGGCGACGGTCCACCCGCCGGCCATCGAGGCGATGTGCAGGCCGTGGCCGGAGTTGCCGTGCAGGTTCTGCAGGTCGGTGAGGCTGGCCTCGCCCCAGTAGTCGTAGGCCAGCTCCAGGTGGCCGGTCTCGGCGGCCACCACCGCCTGCTGGGTCGCCGACAGCGAGGAGTCCCGCACCGTCCGGGCCTCGTAGTAGGCGAAGTCGGCGACCTTCTCCTCGTGGGTGAAGGCGTCCCCGCGCAGGTGCAGGGCCATGACCAGGTCGGCCTGCTTGACCACCTGCTTGCGGTAGATGTCGTAGTACGGGTAGTGCAGCAGCAGCGGGTAGCACTCCGGCGGGGTGCCGGCGAAGTCCCACTCCTGGTGGTGGGTGAACGCGTCGGACTGCATGTGCACGCCCAGCCGGGCGTCGTAGGGCACCCGCATCAGCCGGGCCGCCTTCTGCCAGACCGCGACCTCCTCCTCGGACACGTCCAGCCGGCCGGCGACCTCGGGCTGGCGCTCCACCGCCGCCGCCGCCTCGCGCAGGTTCCGCTGCGCCATGAGGTTGGTGTAGACGTTGTTGTCCACGACCGCGGTGTACTCGTCGGGGCCGGTCACCCCGTCGATGCGGAACCCGTCCTCCTCGTCGAAGTGCCCCAGCGACGCCCACAGCCGGGCGGTCTCGATGAGCAGCTCGGCGCCGTGGTCGCGGTCGAACTCCTCGTCCAGCGTGGCGTTGTGGTAGCGGACGACGGCGTCGGCGATGTCGGCGTTGATGTGGAAGGCCGCCGTCCCGGCCGGCCAGTAGCCCGACGTCTCCTCGCCCCGGATGGTCCGCCACGGGAACGCCGCCCCCCGCAGCCCCAGCACCCCCGCCCGCTCGCGGGCCAGCTCGAGCGTGGAGTGCCGCCAGCGCAGCGCGTCGCGAGCGGCCTCGGGCGCGATGTAGGTGAGCACCGGCAGCACGTAGGTCTCGGTGTCCCAGAAGGTGTGCCCGTCGTAGCCCGGACCGGTCAGCCCCTTGGCCGGGATCGGCTGCCGCTCGGCGCGCAGGCCGGCCTGCAGGACGTGGAAGACGCCGACCCGCACGGCCTGCTGCAGCTCGTCGTCGCCCTCGATCTCGACGTCGGCGTGCTGCCAGTGCGCGTCGAGGACCTCGCGCTGCTCGCGCACCAGCCGCTCGAACCCGGCCAGCTTCGCCGTCGCCAGCGCACCCTCCACCTGGTCGCGCAGCGCGGCCGCCGAGCGCCGCGACGACCACCCGTAGGCCAGGTACTTCACCATCCGCACCGACGACCCCTGCGGCAGCCGGGCCGCGAGGGTGAAGCGGGCCAGGTCTTCGCCGGACTCGATGTCCTCCGTCGAGCTGTCGGGCACGGCGATGACGTGGTCCATGCCCGCGGCGATGCGCAGCCGGCTGCGCTTGGTGCGGTGCACGAGGACGGCGCGCTGCCCGCGGGCCACGGCCATCTCGTTGACCAGCGGGCGGGCCAGTGCCGCCGCCGCGCGCGGGTCGTCGGACTCGCTGCCGCTGTCGACCGGCTCGTTGGCCAGCAGGTCGGACTGGAGGGCGATGTACAGGTCGCCGCGGCCGTCGGTGCACTCGACGGTGTACTCGATGGCGGCGATGGAGCGCCGGCGCAGCGACACCAGCCGGGTGCTGGTGACCATCACCGTGCGGCCGTTCGGCGAGCGCCACTCGGTGGTGCGGCGCAGCAGGCCGCGGCGCAGGTCCAGGCTGCGGCGGTGCTCGACGATCTCGCCGTAGTCGAGGTCGAGCGGGGTGTCCCCGACCAGCAGCCGGATGAGCTTGCCGTCGGTCACGTTGACGACGGTCTGCCCCTGCTCGGGGAAGCCGTAGCCCGCCTCGGCGTAGGGCAGCGGCCGCTCCTCGAAGAAGCCGTTGAGGTAGGTCCCGGGGACGACGACCGGCTCGCCCTCCTCGAACGACCCGCGCATCCCGATGTGCCCGTTGGCCAGCGCGAACACCGACTCGTGGACGGCCAGCGACTTGTGGTCCAGGCCGATCTCGGTCAGCGACCACGGCTCGACCGGGAAGGTGGGCCGCCCCTCCGTCATGGCCGCTCCCCCATCAGCTCGGCGAGGTCGGTGACGACGACGTCGGCGCCCGACGCGGCCAGGGCGGCGGCCTGACCGACCCGGTCGACCCCGACGACGAACCCGAACTGCCCGGCCCGGCCGGCGGCCACGCCGGCGAGGGCGTCCTCGAAGACCGCCGCCGCGGCCGGCTCCACCCCGAGCGCGCGGGCACCGGCGAGGAAGGTGTCGGGGGCGGGCTTGCCGCGCAGCCCCTCCTCCCCCGCGACGACGCCGTCCACCCGGGTGTCGATGCAGTCGGCGAACCCGCCGGCCTCGATCACCTGCCGCCCGTTGGCCGACGCGGTCACGACGGCGGTGGCCAGGCCCGCCTCCTTCGCCGCCCGCACGTACCGCACCGACCCCGGGTAGACCTCGACGCCGTGCTCGGCCAGCTCGGCGAGCACCAGCTCGTTCTTGCGCAGCCCCACGCCGTGGACGGTCTCCGCGTCGGCCGCGTCGCCGCCCTGCCCCTCGGGGAGGGTGATGCCGCGGCTGGCCAGGAAGTCGCGCACGCCGTCCAGCCGGGGTTTGCCGTCGACGTGGCGGTTGTAGTCGTCCTGGGTGAACGCCGGCGCCTGCGGGTCCCGCCGGTGCAGGAACTCGTCGAAGGTGCGCTTCCAGGCCGCGAAGTGCACGGTCGCCGTCCGCGTGAGGACGCCGTCGAGGTCGAACAGGCACGCGCGGATCGAGTCCGGGAGTCCGAGCACGTCGCGACGGTACCGGCGCGGCGCGGCGCCCGCCGGTCCGCGAACGCGCTGATCACCGATGCGACGGCCGGGCCCGCCCGCCCTAGGGTGCGGCTGGGGGCCGCACGCCCCCCTGCCCCGCCGAGACCGAGGAGAGGACCGCCATGGCCGACCGTCCGACGCCGCCGAACCCGTTCGACTTCCTGCCGCAGGTGCCCGGGTTCGAGCTGACCAGCACCGACTGCGCCGACGGCCGGCCGCTGGCGATGCCGCACGTCAGCGGGGTCATGGGCGCCGGTGGCGAGGACCGCTCGCCGCAGCTGTCGTGGTCGGGCGCCCCCGAGGGCACCAGGAGCTTCGCCGTCACGGTGTACGACCCCGACGCCCCCACCCAGAGCGGCTTCTGGCACTGGGCGGTGGCCAACATCCCGGCGTCGGTGACCGAGCTGCCCAGCGGCGCCGGCGACCAGGCCGGCTCGGGGCTCCCCGAGGGCGCGGTGCAGCTGCGCAACGACGCCGGCTTCCCCGGGTACGTCGGCGCCGCTCCCCCGGCCGGCCACGGACCGCACCGCTACTTCGTCACCGTGCACGCGGTGGACACCGAGACCCTCGACGTCACGGCGGACACCACGCCCGCCGTCCTGGGGTTCAACCTGTTCGGCCACACACTCGGACGGGCGACACTGGTCGCCACGTACACGCAGGAGTGATCACTGCAGGTGAGGGACACGCCGCCGGTGCTTGAAGCCTGAAGTTCCTCACAGGTAACAGCAGCACCATGGATCCGTGCCGGCGGTTGCGTCGCAGCGACTCCGTCCCCGGCGTGCCCGCGCCGCGGCGGCGCTCCCGGCCGCCCTCCTCGCCACCCTGGTCATGACCGTCCTGCCGGCACGGACGGCGGCGGCGAGCGGGCCGCCGCTCGGCGAGGCGGTCGCGGCAGCGGCGAGCGCCTTCGGCCCCACCGGCACGGTCGCGGTCGTCGTCACCCCGCGGCACAGCCGGGTGGCCGGGCTGACCGCGCGGGCGGTGGAGGCCCGCGCCACCCGGCTGATGGCGGCCGGCGCGGACAACGGGCAGGCCGACCGCGTGTTCCCGACCGCCTCGCTGGTCAAGCTGTTCGTCGCCGAGGGCATCCTGCACCGGGCCCGCACCGGTCAGGTGACGCTCTCCCCCGGCGACCTGGCCACGCTGCAGGAGATGATCTCGCACTCCAGCGACCCGGCCGCCTCGCAGATGTGGGTCCGCTTCGACGGCGAGGGGCTCGTGCGGGACGTCGCCGCCCGCTACGGCCTCGGTGGCACCGCTCCCCCGCGGGTCCGCGGCCAGTGGGGCGAGACGACGACGACGGCGCGCGACCTCGCCCGGTTCCTCGCCGCACTGCCGGTCGTCGCCCATCCGGACGACGCCGCCACGCTGACCGGGTGGATGGCCGCTCCGGCGCCGGCCGGGGCCGACGGCTTCGACCAGCGGTTCGGCCTGCTCGGCACCGTGCCCGGGACGCCGGCGGTCAAGCAGGGCTGGATGTGCTGCGTGGGCGGCCGGCGGCACCTGCACTCGGTCGCGATCACGAACGGGATGGTCGTCGTGCTGCTCAGCGAGGTGCCCCGGTCGGTGGGCTGGACCGCGGCGCGGGCGGCGCTGGACGCGGCGGCCGGACCGGTGGCGGCGATCCCGCCGCCGGTGCGCCCCTAGGCGTCGGGGAGGTCGGCCACGCCGACCGTCGCCAGGCGGGCGAACCCCACCCGCTCGTAGACGCGGGCGACGTCGTCGTCCCCGGCCACCAGGAACACCAGGTCGGCGGTCTCCCGGGCGTGCGCGGCCAGCGCAGAGGCCAGCCCCGCCCCCAGGCCGCGGCCGCGCAGCCGGGGCAGCGTGGCCACCCCGGTGATCTCGCTGACCTCGGTCCCCTCGACGTCGACCGGCGTGTGCGAGCCGACCGCCACCGGCTCGCCGTCCTCCACCGCCACCATCATCACCGTGCGCCCGGTGGCGATCCGCTCGCGCAGCACCGCCGTCCGCGGCGACTCCGGCGCCGGGCCGACCGAGTCGTCGCCGACGTCGGCGCGCGGGCCGGGGTGGGCGAAGGCGATGGAGGCCAGCTCGAGGTAGCGCGGCAGCTCGGGGTCGTCGGCGCCGACGAGGTAGAGCCGCACCCCGTACGGCATGAGCAGCTCCACGGGGTCGTCGGCGACCAGCAGCGGCAGCTCGTCCACCGCCAGGCCGGCGGCCCGCACCGCGGCGAACGACGTCGGGGAGCACTCGCCGATCCACTCCAGGGCCACCGGCAGGCCGGCCGCGCGCTGCCGCTCCGCCACGGCGCGTACGTCGGCGGCGGTCACCGTCTCGCCGGGCCGTGGGCGGGCCGGGTACGGCCAGGCCGGACTGCCGACCGGCACGTCGATCGCGCCGACGGACTCGATGCGGGCGTCAGGCCGCGCTGCTGCGGCGAAGTACCGCTCGATGCACTCGAGCAGCCCGGGCGACGTGGGCACATCGGCACCCTAGACGGGGAGCGCCCGCGGGGCGGGCCGTCGGCCGCCGGCGACCCCCGGGCGGGTGACATGCCGGGCGGACGGCACGATGGGCACCGTGACGGCAGGGACACGCCCCCAGGTCTCGCCCTACGCGGTCTTCGACCGCGACTCGTGGCGAGCGCTCGCCGCGGGGACGGCGCTGCCCCTCGACGAGGCCGAGCTGGGGGCGCTGACCACCCTCGGCGACCCCATGGACCTCGACGAGGTCGCCACCGTCTACCTGCCGCTGGCCGGCCTGCTGCGCCTGCACGTGGAGGCCAGCCGCGGGCTGTGGGCCGCGCGCAGCGAGTTCCTCGGCGACGCGACCGAGAAGGTGCCCTACGTCATCGCCGTCGCCGGCAGCGTCGCCGTCGGGAAGAGCACCACCTCCCGGCTGCTGCAGACACTGCTCGCCGCCGGCCCGGGTGCGCCCCGCGTCGACCTGGTCACCACCGACGGGTTCCTGCTGCCCAACGCGGCGCTGGAGGCCCGCGGGCTGCTGGGCCGCAAGGGCTTCCCGGAGTCCTACGACCGGCGGGCCCTGGTGCGCTTCCTGGCCGACGTGAAGTCCGGGCGCGAGGAGGTCAGCGCCCCGCTGTACGACCACCAGGCCTACGACGTCGTCCCGGGGGCCCGGCAGCTGGTGGACCGGCCCGACATCCTCGTGCTCGAGGGGCTCAACGTGCTGCAGGCCGGCCGCCGGGCCGACGGCAGCGCGCCGGAGGTGTTCCTGTCGGACTTCTTCGACTACTCCGTCTACGTCGACGCCGCCGAGGCCGACATCCGGCGGTGGTACGTCGACCGGTTCCTGGCGCTGCGCCGGACGGCGTTCCAGGACACCGGCGCGTACTTCCACCGCTTCGCCGACCTCACCGACGACCAGGCCAGCGAGACCGCGCTGGGCATCTGGGCGGCGGTCAACGGCCCCAACCTGCGGAGCAACATCGCACCCACTCGCTCGCGCGCCCGCCTGGTGCTGCAGAAGGCCGCCGACCACCAGGTGCGGCGGGTCCTGGTCCGCAAGATCTGACGCGCCGGGGCGCGGGTCGGTCATGGCGAACCATGACGACCCGATGGGGTGAGGTGGTGAGTTTCGTCACCTGACACCGCGCACGGGGTGGCGCACACTCGGTACGCGTTCGTGATCGGACGCGCACCCTCAGTGAAATTCCCCGCACCGGGGCCGATCGGAGAGATCCCGATGTGTTCTCACGTAACCCCCTGCCCTGACCCCGCCAGCGACCTGCGCGACCTCGCGGCCGTGGTCACCAGCCACCCCGAGCAGGGCTGGAGCCTGCTGTGCAACGGCGTCGTCCTGTTCGACGACGACGGCGAGCTGCTGCCCGACGGCCGCGTCGTCGCCCACCACCGCGCCTGGCAGGTGCCGGAGCTCGCCGGCCGCTGAGGCGGTTCCTCACCTGTCACGGCGGTGGCTCCTCACGACCGAGGTGCCGAAGTGTTGGGGATAACGGTTGCGTCACACGCCGACGCGGGCGGTTCCGGCGCCGGCCGCAGGGCCGGCGCCGGACGGTGTCCGGCGGTGTCAGGCCTGGGCGCCGGCCGGCACGGCGTCGGCCGCGGTGCCGAGGTCGTCGGGTGACCCCTCGGCCCGGCCGGGCTGCCGGGCGGACCCGCCGGGGGCCGGCTCCGGCTCGGCGAACGCCTCCGGCGGCGGGCAGGAGCACACCAGGTTGCGGTCGCCGTAGGCCTGGTCGATGCGCCGCACGGGGCTGAGGTACCCCCGGCCGCGCAGCCCGGGCACCGGGTACACCGCGACCTCCCGCGGATACGGCCGACCCCACTCCCCCGCCACCATCGCCAGCGTGTGCGGGGCGTTGCGCAGCGGGTTGTCGGTCCGGTCGTACCCGCCGGTGGCCACCTTCTCGATCTCGCCGCGGATGGCGACCAGCGCGTCGACGAACCGGTCCAGCTCGGCCTTGTCCTCGCTCTCGGTCGGCTCGACCATCAGCGTCCCGGCGACCGGGAAGCTCATCGTCGGGGCGTGGAACCCGAAGTCGACCAGCCGCTTGGCGATGTCGTCGTTCGTGATCCCGGTGGCTCTGGTCAGCGGCCGGATGTCGAGGATGCACTCGTGGGCGACGAGCCCGTTCGCGCCCGCGTAGAGCACCGGGTAGTGCTCGCGCAGCCGCGCGGCGACGTAGTTGGCGGCGAGGACGGCGTGCTCGGTGGCCCGCGTCAGGCCGTCGGGACCCATCAGCCGGAGGTAGGCCCAGGAGATCGGCAGGATCCCGGCCGACCCCCACGGCGCCGCCGACACCGCCGGCCCGGACGTGCCGGTGTCCACCACCGGGTGCCCGGGGAGGAACGGCACGAGGTGCTCGCGGACGCCGATCGGACCGACGCCGGGCCCGCCGCCGCCGTGCGGGATGCAGAACGTCTTGTGCAGGTTGAGGTGGCTGACGTCGGAGCCGAACCGGCCCGGCCGGGCCACGCCGACCATCGCGTTGAGGTTGGCGCCGTCGACGTAGACCTGACCGCCGGCGTCGTGCACCGCCGCGCAGATCTCCTCGATGGCGGCCTCGAACACCCCGTGCGTCGACGGGTAGGTGATCATCAGCGCGGCCAGCCGGTCGGCGTGCTGCTCGGTCTTGGCGTGCAGGTCGGCGACGTCGACGTTCCCGGCCTCGTCGCAGGCCACGACCACCACGCGCATGCCGGCCATCACCGCGCTCGCCGCGTTGGTGCCGTGCGCCGAGGACGGGATCAGGCAGACGTCGCGGTGCGCCTCACCGCGGGAGCGGTGGTAACCCCGGATGGCCAGCAGGCCGGCGAACTCGCCCTGGGAGCCGGCGTTGGGCTGCACGCTGACCGCGGCGTAGCCGGTGATCTCGGCCAGCGCGGTGCACAGCTCGTCGATCAGCCGCCGGTAGCCGCGGGCCTGCTCGGCGGGGGCGAACGGGTGCAGATGGGCGAAGCCCGGCCAGGTGATCGCGGCCATCTCCACCGCGGAGTTCAGCTTCATCGTGCAGGAGCCCAGCGGGATCATCGTGCGGTCCAGCGCGAGGTCCTTGTCCGCCAGCGACCGCAGGTAGCGCATGAGGGCGGTCTCCGACCGGTGCGCGGAGAACACCGGGTGCGTGAGGAACGGCGTGCGCCGGCGCAGTTCCGGGGGCAGGGCTCCGTCGTCGCCGGCGCCGTCGAGCGCCGCGTCGTCGGCCGGGACGCCGAAGGCCGCCGCGACCGCCCGCAGCGTGCCGGGCGTCGTCGTCTCGTCGCAGGCGACACCGACGGTGTCGGCGTCCACCAGCCGCAGGTTGATCCGCCGCTGCGCCGCGGCGGCCACCACGTCGGCGGCCCGGCCGGGCACCGAGGCGAGCACGGTGTCGAAGAACCGGTCGTGGACGACGTCCACGCCGCCGGCCCGCAGCCATCCGGCCAGGGCCTGCGCGCTGCGGTGCACGCGGGCCGCGATCGCGGTCAGCCCCTCGGCGCCGTGGTAGACGGCGTACGCGCCGGCCATCACGGCGAGCAGCACCTGGGCGGTGCAGATGTTGCTGGTCGCCTTCTCCCGGCGGATGTGCTGCTCGCGGGTCTGCAGCGCCAGCCGGTAGGCGACGTCGCCGTCGGCGTCCACCGAGACGCCGACCAGCCGGCCCGGCAGCTGGCGGGCCAGGCCCTCGCGCACCGACAGGTACCCGGCGTGCGGGCCGCCGTAGCCCAGGGGGACGCCGAACCGCTGGCTGCTGCCGCAGGCGACGTCGGCCCCCCACTCCCCCGGCGCCTCCAGCAGGGTCAGCGCCAGCAGGTCGGCGGCGACGACGACCGCCGCACCCGCCTCGTGCGCGGCGGCGGCCAGCGCCCGGTGGTCGCGGACCGCTCCGCTGGCCCCCGGGTAGGACAGCAGGACGCCGAAGGCGCCGGCCTCGGGCAGGTCGGCGGGCCAGCCGCCGGACAGGTCGGTGACGTGCAGTCCGATGCCGAGCGGCTCGGCGCGGGTCTCCAGGACGGCGAGGGTCTGCGGCAGCGTGTCCGCGTCGACGACGAAGACGGCGTCGGCCTTCGCGCGCCCGGCCCGGCGGACGAGGGTCATCGCCTCGGCCGCCGCGGTCGCCTCGTCGAGCATCGACGCGCCGGCCACCGGCAGCCCGGTCAGGTCGGCGATCATCGTCTGGAAGTTGATCAGCGCCTCGAGCCGGCCCTGGCTGATCTCGGGCTGGTACGGGGTGTAGGCGGTGTACCAGGCGGGGTTCTCCAGGACCGTCCGCTGGATGACCGCCGGGGTGACGGTGCCGGAGTACCCGAGCCCGATCATCGAGGTGTAGACGTCGTTGGCCTCGGCGCGCTCCCGCAACAGCCGCAGCACCGTGGCCTCGTCCGCGGCGGCGGGGAGGTCGAGCGGCGCCCGGTCGTGGACCCCCTCGGGCACGCACGCATCGACCAGTGACTGCAGCGAGGTGTGGCCGACCGCGGCGAGCATCTGCTCGGTCTCGGCCGCGCGCGGGCCGATGTGCCGGTGCGCGAAGGACCCCGACGGGTCCAGCGCGGAGAGTGCGGGCAGGGGCTCAGGAGCACGGTCCGCCATTACGTCGACGCTACCAGCGAGGCGTCGTGACGACCGGGAGCCCGGAGAGTCCCCCGAGGGGTGGAGAGGGCTCAGACGGCGGCGCGGCGGCGACGGCGCATCGCGAGCTCGTCGTCGGCGGGGTGCAGCGTGCCGCCGTCGATCCGCTCGGCCGGCAGCTCGGCGAGCTCACCGGAGAGCTCGCGCAGCGCGCCGGAGACGGCGATGCCGAAGACGCCCTGCCCGCCGGCCAGCAGGTCGACGACCTCCTCGGCGGAGGTGCACTCGTACACCGTGGCGCCGTCGGAGAACAGGGTGACGTTGGCGAGGTCCTTGATGCCGCGGTTGCGCAGGTGGTCGACGGCCTTGCGGATGTTCTGCAGGGAGACCCCGGTGTCCAGCAGCCGCTTGACGACCTTCAGCACGAGGATGTCGCGGAAGGAGTACAGCCGCTGCGTGCCCGACCCGGTGGCGCTGCGCACCGACGGGGCGACCAGGCCGGTACGGGCCCAGTAGTCCAGCTGGCGGTAGGTGATGCCGGCAGCGCTGCACGCCGTCGGGCCGCGGTACCCGACCTGGTCGGTGTCGACCTCGTCGTAGGACGGTGCCCCCACGGCGGCGTCGCTGAAGAGCTGACCCTGGGAGCCGTTGCTCTGGTCGCTCACGTCAGCGTCCTCCTCTGCGTCCCGCAGCACCTCACCGCGGGAACCCCGGCGCACGCGCCCCACGACGAGAGTCCCAGGTGTCACACCGGTGTTGTTCGCCGACCGTAAGCCGGGCCATGGGGTCGGTCAACTGAGGGGGGCGGCGTGTCGCCGCACTCATCCTTCCGAGGGGTATCGGCAGGTACAGCGACGGAGTTGAGCCGACACGGGATCGTTTTTCCGGAGCACGGGTGGACGGCGGCCCGCTCAGGGGTTCCCGCCGGAGCCGGAGCCGGCGCCGAAGTCCTCCGGGGAGATCTGGTCGAGGAACTCGCGGAACTTCTCGACCTCGTCCTCCTGCTCGTCGGGGATCTCGATGCCGACCTCGTCGAGCAGGTCCTCGGCCCCGAAGATGGGCGCCCCGGTGCGGACGGCGAGGGCGACGGCGTCCGACGGCCGGGCGCTGACCACCCGGTCGTCCCCGAACACCAGCTCGGCGATGTAGATGCCATCGCGCATCTCGGTGATGTTGACCGCCTCCAGCGTCGCCCCCAGGGCGCGCACCACCTCGCGCAGCAGGTCGTGGGTCATCGGCCGGGCCGGCCGCACCCCCTGCTGCTCGAAGGCGATCGCGGCGGCCTCGACCGCGCCGATCCAGATGGGCAGGTACCGCTCGCCCTGCGTCTCCTTGAGCAGCAGGATCGGCTGGTTCCCGGGCAGCTCGACCCGGACCCCGACGACTCTGAGTTCCTGCACGGTGGGGCTCCCTCAGCTGCGGCCCGGGTGGGCGGTGGATCGGTTCTGGCGGCTGGTGGACGGGTCGGCGTGCCGGGTCCTGAACGACGGAACCCGACGGACCAACGGTACGCCGGACTCAGGGGCGCAGGAGATCCCGGAGGCGCGCCTCCAGCAACGCGCCGTGCAGCTGCGCGGAGAGGGTGACCAGCTCCCGCAGCTTCTCCGTGGCGCGGGTCCGCGCCTCCTCCGACCGGGCCCGGAGCACCGGCGCCACCAGCTGCTCCACCAGCCCGGCCTCCCGCTCGGCGCCGTTCTGGTAGACCCGCAGGTGCCGCGGCTCGATGCCGTGCCGGGCCAGGCCGGCGGCGGCCCGGGCGATCGGCAGGTCGGCCGCCGGGTGCCGGCCCTCGGCGTCGGGGGCCAGCAGGCCGAACTGCACGCAGACGGCGAGCTGGTCGCCCTCCAGCCCGGCCGCCGCGGCGAACTGCTCGGGCGGCAGCGTCCCGGCGTCCGGCTCCCCCACCGGGGCCGCCGGCGCCGGCTCCGCCGCCGCGGGCGGCGACCCGGGCAGCGGCTCGCCCCGGTCCAGCGCGTCGAGCTGGTCCTTGATGACCTTGAGCGGCAGGTAGTGGTCGCGCTGGGCGCCCAGCACGTACCGCAGCCGGGCCACGTCGGCCGAGGAGAACTTCCGGTACCCGGACGCGGTGCGCTGCGGGTGGACGAGGTCCTCGGACTCGAGGTAGCGGATCTTGCTGATCGTCACGTCGGGGAAGTCGTCGCGGAGGACGGTCAGCACCTCGCCGATGGTCAGGCGAGGGGTGTGCTGGTCGTCGGCGTCCCCGAACGCGCTCGCGCGCGAGGGCACCGCGGTCACGCCGCCGACGGCACCGGAGACGACACCCGGCCCGCGGTCCTCACGAGCGAGGAGCGGGCTCGCCCGTGCGCGGACCGGTCAGGTACACGAGACGGAACTTGCCGATCTGCACCTCGTCGCCCCCGGCCAGCGTCGCGACGTCCACCGGCTCCCGGTTGACGTAGGTGCCGTTGAGGCTGCCGACGTCGTGCACCGAGAAGCCGCCGCCCTCGCGGTGGAACTCCACGTGCCGGCGGCTGACGGTGACGTCGTCGAGGAAGATGTCGCTGTCGGGGTGCCGGCCGGCGGTGGTCACGTCCTGGTCGAGCAGGAAGCGGCTGCCGGCGTTGGGCCCGCGCTTGACCACGAGCAGCGCCGAGCCCGCCGGGAGGGACTCCACCGCGCCGGCGTGCGCCTCGGTCTCGGTCACCTCGGGGGTCTCGGCGGAGTCCTCGCCGCCCACCTTGGGGATGACGCTGGTGGACTCGCCGATGCGCTCCTGGGACAGCGCCGCGCCGCACTGCGCGCAGAAGCGACTGCCCTCGGGGTTGTTGTGGCCACAGCGAGTGCAGTGCACGTCTGTCTCCTCCGGTGCAGGGGTGGCACCGCCGCGGACCTGGGATGTGGCCGCGGGCGGCCGGCGGACGACGGACCGGGTGGTCCGTCGCGGGTCGGTCGCCGTGTGGGTCACGGCGGGCCGTGGTCATGGAACCAGCGGCCGACCCGAGGGTCAACCGCGTGTCCAGGGTGAGGCCGACGGCGCCCGCGCGGGCGCCGGGGGTGCCTCGCCCCAGGTCAGCATAGTGATCGCCGGGAGGCCCCAGCGGGGTCAGGTGGCGTCGACGAGGGCCTGGTAGGCGGCGGCGTCCAGCAGCCCCTGGACCTGGTCCCCGGCGTCGCCGGGAACGCTGATCTCGACCAGCCAGCCGGCCCCGTAGGGGTCGGCGTTGATGGTCTCGGGGGCGTCGGTCAGCGCCTCGTTCACCGCGGCGACCACGCCCGCGACCGGCGAGTACACGTCGGAGACCGACTTGGTCGACTCCACCTCGCCGATCGGGTTGCCGGGCACCACCTCGGCGCCGACCTCGGGCAGCTGCACGAAGACGATGTCGCCGAGGGCGTCCTGGGCGTGGTCGGTGATGCCCACCCGGACGACGGTCGCCGCGCCCTCACCGCCCTGGACCAGGGCCCACTCGTGCTGCTCGGTGTAGCGGCGGTCATCGGGCGTGGACATGCGGCGTCGTCTCCAGTCGGGGGTCGGGAGGGGGCGGGGCCGGCGGGTCAGCCGCCGGGCTCGGGCTGAGCGTATTGAGGCTCGTCCAGCGGCCGCAACGCGTCGACGACGACGCGCTCGGACTGCACGATCTGCACGGTGCCGCCCTGCCGGCCGACCCGGTCGACCACGCCGCCGGGGATGTTCATCGCGGTCTGCAGGTCCTGCGGCGACCCGATGACCTCGATCTCGTAGGGGCTGCTCACCGGTGTCCCGTCGATGCGCAGGGAGCCCGGCTCCCCGGTGACTGCCGAGGAGACGCCGATGCGGACCTCGTCGATCTGCATGGTCTCCGCGCCCGCCCCGCGCAGCTCCTGGACGGCGTCGAGGAGGTCGGCCACCCGCACCCGGCCCTCCGGGTCCAGGACCGTCATGACCAGCCCCGGGCCCTCCGCGGCGACGGTGCCGTTGAGGATGCCCAGCGCCTCCGCGCGGTCCCGGGCCGCCTGCAGCGCCGTCTCGGACTGGCTGTCGGAGCTGGTGAGGTCGCGCAGCTCGGCGCGCTGCTCGGCGATCTGGGTGCGCAGCCGGTCCTCGCGGGCGTCGAGCTCGTCGAGGATCTGGACGAGGTCCTCCTCCCGCGCCCCGGCCAGGCTCTCCTCGGTGCCGGTGGTGCGGACCTGGACGGCGAACGCGAAGCCGAGCAGCAGGGTGAGCACGCCGACGAGCAGCGCGGCGCGCGGGTCCCGCCGGCGCCGGGCGGCGGTGGCCGGCGGCGCCGGGGTCTCCGCCGGGGCCTCCTCGGGGGTCGGTTCGGGGGTCGGTTCGGCCGGCGCCGGCCCGGCGGCCGCCGCCGGCTCCTCCACCGCCTCCGGGGCGGCCGCGGTCACGGGCTCCCCGGGCTGCTCGCCGGTGCCCGGCACCGGGCGCTCGTCCCCGCTCATGCCCGGAACACGTGCCGCCGGATGGCGGCCGCGTTGCCGAAGATGCGGATGCCGAGCACGACGACGACCGCCGTCGACAGCTGCGCGCCCACGCCGAGCTGGTCGCCGAGGAAGACGATGAGCGCCGCGACGACCACGTTGGACACGAAGGAGATGACGAACACCTTCGCGTCGAAGATGCCGTCCAGCCGCGCCCGGGCCCCGCCGAAGACCGCGTCGAGCGCGGCGACGACGGCGATCGGCAGGTAGGGCTGCAGCCACAGCGGCACGCTCGGGTCGAAGAACAGCCCGAGGGCGACGCCGACGGCCAGGCCGATGATCGGGATCACGGGTCAGTCCCCCGGGACGGTGTCGGGGGCCGGCGCGGCCGGCTCCTCGGACACCGGTGCGGCGGATCGGAGCTCCATGGAACTCCCGGCGGGAAGGGACAGCTCGTCCTCCTGGGCGAACTCGAAACGCAGTCCGAAGGACTCGGAGATCAGGGCGAGGGCGTTGACCTCGGAGCTGGCCAGGAACCGCGACCGCAGGGTGTCCGGGTCGCCGATCGCGCTGACCAGGTAGGGGTTGGTGACCGGCCGGAAGTCGACCAGCACGGCCTCGCCGGCGAACCGGATGGCCGTCGTCGGCCCCAGGCGCTGGCCGTTGATCGACACCGCCTCGGCGCCGGCGGCCCACAGGGCGTTGACCACCAGCTGCAGGTCCCCGTCGGCGACCCGCCCGCGGGGGTCCTCCTCCCCTCCCCCGCCGACCGGGTCGGCGTCGGCGTCGGGCTCGGCGTTGGCGAGGGTGACCAGCAGGCCGGGGCCGCTGACCGGGACGGCGGCGGCGGCCCGCTCCGCGGCCTCCACCTCGGCGCGGGCCTGCAGGCCGACGGCCGAGGCCGCCAGCGCGTCGTCCCGCGCGGCGGTGACGTCGGCGCGCAGCTGCTCGAGCTCGGCGGCCAGGGTGTCGGTGGTCCCCGACTCCAGCTGGATGTCGGCGACCAGCGCGGCCCGGACCTCCTCGCGGCCCTGCTCCCCGCCGGCGGCCTGGTCGTAGGTGACGGCGGCGAGGACCCCGGCCACGGCCATGGTCACCGCGACCGCCACCTGCCCCCACCGGCGGCGGGCCGGCGACGCGACCGTGCCGGCCGCCGCGCGGGCCCCGGCGGCGCGCGCGTAGGCCGGGTCGAGGGTCTCGGCCAGCACCTGGTCGAGCAGTGAGGCGCCCATCGAGCGCGGCCCCCCGCCGCGCTGCAGGGTGCTCGTCACGGCCCGGCCCCGGCGCGGTCGGCGCGGTCGGCGCGGTCGGCGCGCAGGATGCCCACCACCTGGACGACGTAGAGGACCCCGGCGAGGACGTAGAGCACCCCGCCCCAGATGGTCAGCGCCCAGGCGACCGGCTGCGCGACGGCGACCAGCGGGCCCTCGCCGTCGGCGATGAGCAGCAGCGGGAAGGCGTACAGCAGGATGAAGGTGGCCGCCTTGCCCAGGTAGTGCACCTGCAGCGGCGGGTAGCCGTGCCGGCCGAGCACCAGCAGGGCCACGCCCAGCACCAGCTCGCGGCCGAGGAGGACGGCGACCACCCACAGCGGGACGACGTCGCGCAGCACGAAGGCGATGAGGGTGGCGACGATGTAGAGCCGGTCGGCCGCCGGGTCCAGCAGCGCGCCCAGCCGGCTGGACTGCCCCAGCACCCGGGCCAGCTTGCCGTCGGCCCAGTCGGTGATGCCGGAGACCATGAGCACCACGACGGCCCAGCCGTCGGCCTCGGGTCCGAGCAGCAGCCAGAGGAACAGCGGGACGCCGAGCAGCCGGAGCACCGACAGCGCGTTGGGGATCGTCCAGACGCGGTCGGGCAGCGCGTTGCGGTCGCTGAGCACCGGCTCGCCGGGGACCGTCCCCTCGGCGGGACGGACGCGGGCAGCCGCCGACGGCCCGTTGGACGACGTCACGAAACCTCCAGCCCGCTGCACACCGCCCACGAGGCTAGTGTCCCGGGCCGACACTCCCCCGGGCGGCGCACCGGGCACCGCTCCCGGCCCCGCCCCGCTGCCCGGGCGGGGCCGGGAGGGGTCAGGGGGCGCGCGGCGGCCCGCCTCTCCGCCCCGGCCCGCCGGTCATGCCGGGACGGCGGCCAGCGAGGCCGGCGCCGGTTCGTAGCCCAGGGGCCGGCGGGTGAAGCTGCCGGTGCCGTGGGAGACCGAGCGCAGCGCCCCGGCGTAGGTGAGCAGCTCCACCTCGGGCACCTCGGCGCGGACCGTCGTCCGGTCACGGTCGGGGTCGGCGTCGCTGCCGGTGACCCGCGCGCGGCGGCCGGACAGGTCGCTCATGACCGCGCCGACGTAGTCGCCGGGCACGCCCACCTCGACCTCGCACCACGGCTCGAGGACCCGCGTGCCGGCGGCGGCCACGGCCTCCCGCAGCGCGAGGGCCCCGGCCGCCTGGAAGGCGGCGTCGGAGGAGTCCACGGAGTGCGCCTTGCCGTCGACGAGGGTGAGGTGGACGTCGACGATCGGCCGGTCGCCGGTGACGCCGCGCTCGGCCTGCGTGCGGATGCCCTTCTCCACGCTGCCGTGGAACTGGCTGGGCACCGTGCCGCCGACGATCTTCTGCTGGAAGACGACGCCCGACCCCGGCGGCCCGGGCTCGGCCTCGACCACGACGATCGCGTACTGGCCGTGCCCGCCGGACTGCTTGACGTGCCGCCCGGTGACCCGGGCCGGCCCGGCGAGGGTCTCGACCATCGGCACCCGGACCGGCACGGTCGCCACGGTCACCCCGTGCCGGACCCGCAGCCGCTCCAGCAGCACCTCGGCATGCGCCTCGCCCACGCACCACAGCAGCAGCTGCCCGGTGTCCGGCCGGCGCTCCAGCCGCACCGTCGGGTCCTCGGCGACCAGCCGGGTCAGCGCGGTGGCCAGCCGGTCCTCGTCCGACCGGGACGCCGCCTCCAGCGCGACCGGCAGCTGGGGAGTGGGCAGGTCCCAGGGCGGGACCAGGCGCGGGTCCTCCGTCGAGGACAGGGTGTCGCCGGTCTCGGCGGAGGTGAGCCGGGCGACGGCGCAGATGTCGCCGGCCGGGCAGGCGGCCACCGTGCGCAGCGTCGAGCCCAGCGGCGAGGACACCGCCCCGATCCGCTCGTCGACGTCGTGGTCGGGGTGACCCCGGTCGGCCATGCCGTGCCCGGAGACGTGGATCGGGGTGTCGGGGCGCAGGGTGCCGGAGAAGACCCGCACCAGGGAGACCCGGCCGAGGTAGGGGTCGGTGGTCGTCTTGACCACCTCGGCCACGAGCGGGCCGTCGGGGTCGCAGGACAGCGCGGGCGCGGGCTTGCCGTCGGGCCGGGTGTCCGGCGGGCAGCCGTGCTCCAGGGGGCTCGGGAACGCGGAGACGAGCAGGTCGAGCAGTTCGGGGACGCCGACGCCGGTGAGCGGTGCGGCGCACAGGACGGGGTGGAAGTGGCCGCGGGCCACCGCGGTCTCCAGGTCCGAGACCAGGTCCGCGACGGCCAGCTCCTCGCCGCCGAGGTAGCGGTCCATGAGGGTCTCGTCCTCGCTCTCGGCGATGATCCCCTCGATGAGCTCGGCGCGGAGGCGGTCGCTCTCGGGCAGCTCCACGTGCGGCTCCAGCAGGGAGACCAGCCCGGTCACGCCGCCATCGGCACCCCGCTGCAGCAGGTGCAGCGGGAAGACCCCCTCCCCGAGCATGGTGCGGCAGGCCCGCACCGCGTCGTCGACGTCGGCGCGCGGGCGGTCCAGCTGGGTGATGACGACGGCGCGCGGCATGCCGACGGCGGCGCACTCCTCCCAGAGCTGCACGGTCGTGGCGTCGACGCCGTTGACGGCGGAGACGACGAAGAGGGCGGCGTCGGCGGCGCGCAGCCCGGCGCGCAGCTCACCCACGAAGTCCGGCGACCCCGGGGTGTCCAGGAGCGTCAGCCGGTGATCGGCGTACTCGACGGTGGCCACGCCCAGCGACACCGACCGCTGCTGGCGGACCTCCACCTCCTCGCTGTCCAGGCACGTGGTGCCGTCCTCGACGCGGCCGGCGCGGGGCAGCGCCCCGGCGGCGACCAGCAGCGCCTCGGCGAGGGTGGTCTTGCCTGCGCCCGCGTGGCCCACCAGGGCCACGTTGCGGACTTTGTCGGCCGGTCGCGGCGCGGGCGCCGGCCCGTTGTCCTTGGGCACGCCGCCGCCTCAGCCGTTCGCCGGCTCGGGGAGGACGGTGCACGAGCCACCCGGGAAGAAGGTCCCGGTGTGCCCGTCGGACTCCCAGCGGACGACGTAGGGCGGAGCACCTCCCTCCCCGCGGACCTCGAGCACCTGCCCGGTCCGTTCCGGCTCTCCCTGGTGGGTGGAGTGGACGACGATCCTGTCCCCGACTCGTGCTTGCACGGCGGCCTCCCGGCGCGTTCCAGGTCTGTGGTGTGAGTCACAGCCTGCCCGCGGGGCGGGGACCGATCAAGGGCCCCCGGCCCGCGCCGGTGTGGCAGCGCGGTTGCCGCTCCCGGTGTCGTCGGGCTCCGGTTCGGCGTCGGGCTCGGCGACGGTGGCGCCGGGCAGCCGCACGGTGACGACCGTCCGGCCGGGCGCGCTGGCGACGCCGACGGTGCCGTCGTGGCCGGACACGACCGCCTGCACGATGGCCAGCCCCAGGCCGGTGCTGCCGTTGCGCCGGGACCGCGAGGAGTCCGCCCGGGCGAAGCGCTCGAAGACCTCGCCGAGCAGGTCGGCGGGGATGCCGGGGCCGTCGTCGGCCACCTCGACCACGGCCCGGCCGTCGTCGACGCGCAGCCGGGTGGTCGCCGTCGTCCCCCCGGGCGTGTGCGTCCGGACGTTGGCCAGCAGGTTGGCCAGCACCTGGTGCAGCCGGGCGCCGTCGCCGGGGACGAGCACGGCGGCGCTGGGCAGGTCCACCCGCCAGCGGTGCGAGGGGCCGGCGGCGTGCGCGTCGCTGACCACGTCCATGACCAGCGCGGTGAGGTCGACGGTGCCGGGGACCAGTTCCCGGCCGGCGTCGAGGCGGGCCAGCAGGAGGAGGTCGTCGACCAGGCCGGACATCCGCAGCGCCTCGGCCTCGACCCGGCGCAGGGACGAGTCGGCGTCGTCGGGGAGCCCGCCGCGCCGGCGCACCAGCTCGGTGTACCCGCGGATGGAGGTGACCGGGGTGCGCAGCTCGTGGCTGGCGTCGGCGACGAACTGGCGCAGCCGGGTCTCCGACGCCTGCCGGGCCGCCATCGAGGTCTCGACGTGGTCGAGCAGCCGGTTGAGGGCGGCGCCGACGCGGCCCACCTCGGTGTGCCGGTCGGTCTCGGCCGCCGGGACGCGCTCGGCCAGCCGGACCTCCCCGCTGGACAGCGGCACCTCCGCCACCCGGTCGGCGGTGACCGCCACCCGCTGCAGGGGGCGCAGGGTCCGCCCGATGACCAGCGCGGCGGCGCCGCCCGCGGCCAGCAGCCCGAGCAGCCCGGCGGCGACCTCGACCGCGACGACGCGGAGCAGCGCGGTCCGGACCGACGCGAGCGGCAGGCCGGTGACGATGACCTCGCCGTCGCCGGCCGGCGTGGCGACCAGCCGGTAGGCCCCCAGCGCGCCGAGGTCGACGGTGCGCGGCGCGCCGTCGGCGACGACGCCGGCGAGGGAGTCCGCCTGGCGGGCGGTCAGCTCCTCGCGCTGGCCCCGGGCGCCGATGACCGCGGCCTCGGTGACGACGCCGTCCGCCACCCGCGCCCCGAGGGTCCCGTCCCCCTGACCGGGGGCGAGCAGGAAGTCCGGCCCGACGCCGTCACCGACGTCGCCCCCCGGCGCCTCGTCGGCCCGGGTGGAGCGGTCGACCGCCGCGGCCAGCCGGGCGTCGACCTGACCGATGAGCTCGCTGCGCAGCGCCGCCGTGGCACCCGCCCCCACGACGGCGAGGACGACGACCAGCGGCACGAGGAAGGCCCACAGCAGGCGGGTGCGCAGCGACAGTCGTCGCGGAGTGGACACGCCACCACGGTCGACGACGGTCCTCCCGGCCGGCTGGACGCCGGCAGGGAGCTCCCTGTCCGCGGGGGTGTCGCCGCTCACAGGGAGCGGGTGCAGACTGCCCGCCTCACCGCGTCCCACCACCGGGAGGAGCAGTCCATGACCACCATCGCCGACGAGAGCAGCCCGGCGCCGTCCGGACCCCCGAGCGAGCCGCGGCTGCGCGCCTCGGACGAGGAGCGGCTGACCACCGTGCAGGAGCTGCAGGACGCGGTCGGCCGCGGCCTGCTCACCCCCGACGAGTGCAGCGACCGGATGGCGGCCGCCTTCGCCGCGGTGCACCGGGCAGAGCTCGCCCCGCTGACCGCGGACCTCCCCGCGGTGGCCGAGGACATCACCGCGCCGGGGTGGGCGACCCTGGGGCTGCTGGCGGTGGAGCAGCTGCGGAGCTCGCTGTGCCGCCCGGCCACCGACCGGCTGCACCCCACCCGGGTCGCGGTCGCGCTGGCGGTCGCCCTGCTGCTGGTGGTCGCCGTCGCCTCGCTGGCGGTGGACGTCCTGTTCGACGGCGGGGGCCGGTTCGGGGACGACTGACCCGGCGCCGTCCCCGGGCCGCTCCGGCGAGCAGCCGGAGTGGCCCGGGGACAGACTCCCCGCGTGCAGCAGACCGACCGGGGACCAGCGGCCGCGGTGCCGGACGGGCTGTCCCAGCGGGAGGCCGAGGTCCGGCGCCGGCGCGGGGAGGGCAACGTCGCCGTCAGCGCGTCCTCGCGCAGCTACGCCCGCATCCTGCGCACCAACGTCTTCTCCTTCTACAACTCGATCCTGTTCGCCATCGGCGCGGCGCTGCTCGCGCTGGGCCGCTACAACGACGCGTTCATCAGCGTCGGCCTGGGCCTGCTCAACGCGGCCATCAGCGCCGTCCAGGAGATCCGGGCCAAGCGCAAGCTCGACCGGCTGCAGCTGCTGAACCGCGCCGTCGTCACGGTCGTGCGCGACGGCGCGGACGTGCCGCTGACCCCGGAGGAGGTGGTCCGCGGTGACGTGCTGCACGTGCGCCCCGGCGACCAGGTCGTCGTCGACGGGCCGGTGCTCGACGGCGGCCGCGTGGAGGTCGACGAGTCCCTGCTGACCGGCGAGTCCGAGCCGCTGGTCCGGGAGCCCGGCCAGGACCTGCTGTCGGGCAGCTTCTCCGTCGGCGGCGAGGGGTACCAGCTCGCGCGGGACGTCGGCGCGGAGAGCCACGCGGGCCGGCTCACCGCCGAGGCCCGCCGGGCGTCGACCGACACCACGCCGCTGCAGAGCCGGATCGAGTTCGTCGTCCGGCTGGTCATGCTGCTCGTGGCGCTGATGAGCGTGACGATCCTGCTGCAGGCCGCGCTCGAGGGGCTCCCGCTCGTGCGGGTGGTGCAGACGACCGCGGTGCTCTCCGGCCTGGTCCCCTACGGCCTGTTCTTCCTCGTGGCGGTCGCGTACACGGTCGGCGCGGCGAAGAGCGCGGGGCGGGGCGCGCTGGTCCAGCGGGTGAACGCCGTGGAGTCGGTGAGCAACATCGACGTGGTCTGCACGGACAAGACCGGCACGCTCACCACCGGCCGGCTCACGCTCGCGGAGGTCCTGCCGGTCGGGGCGCTGGAGGGTGCCGCGGCCGAGCGGCTGGTCGGCTCGATGGCGCGCAGCGCCGCGTCGCCGAACCTCACCGGTGCGGCCCTGGCCGCAGCACTCCCCGGGCAGCCGTGGCAGGTGCGGGAGGAGGTGCCCTTCTCGTCCTCGCTGCGGTGGAGCGGGCTGCGCACGGACGACGGCGTCGTGGTGCTGGGGGCGCCCGAGGCGCTCGCGCCGCAGCTGTCCGGCCCACCGCTGACCGGCACGGTGAGCGGCCGGACCGCGCAGGGGTTGCGCGTCCTCGTCGTCGCCCGGGCCGCCGACCCCGGGGCGACGCTGCGCGACCCGGCCGGCCGGGCGCGGCTGCCGGCCCTGGACCCGGTCGCGGTGGTGTCCCTGGCCGACGAGCTGCGGCCGGACGTCACCGGGACGCTCGCGCGGCTCACCGGCGACGGCGTCGCGGTGAAGGTCGTGTCCGGCGACGACCCCCGGACGGTCGCCGCCCTCGCCCGGCGCGCGGGGCTCGACGGCGGCGAGCCGGTGTCCGGCGCCGACCTCGACGCGCTGACCGACCCGGAGCTGGACCGGGTCACCGCCCGGGCCGGGGTGTTCGGCCGCGTCGCGCCGGAGCAGAAGGAGCGGCTGGTCGACTCGCTGCGCCGGCAGGGCCGCTACGTCGCGATGATCGGCGACGGCGTCAACGACGCCCGGGCGCTCAAGCGGGCGCAGGTCGGCGTGGCGATGACCAGCGGCAGCGCGGTGGCCCGCGACGTCGCCGACATCGTCCTGACCGAGGACTCGCTGGCCGCGCTGCTGCCGGCCCAGCACGAGGGCCGCCGGATCATCAACGGGATCAGCACGTCGATGCAGGTCTTCCTGGCCCGGGTCGGCACCCAGGGTCTGGTGATCCTCGCGGTGACCATGCTGGGGCTGGGGTTCCCCTACTCCCCCGCGCAGGTGGGGCTGACCCTCCTCACCGTCGGGATCCCGACGCTGTTCCTCACGGCCTGGGCCCGCCCGACGCGGCCCGACCCGCACCTGCTGGCCACCGTCGGCCGGTTCGTCGTCCCGGCGGCGGTGCTGACCGCGGCGGGGGGCGTGGCGGTGTACGCGCTGCTGTACACCGGCCTCATCGCGGCCGTCGCCGATCCCCGCTTCCCCGACTTCGCCCGCGCCGAGTTCGAGCAGTACACCGGCCTGTCCTCCGACGACGTCGGGTTCGCCGAGGCGGCGGCCACGCTGGGCGCGCAGACCGGGCTGTCCACCTTCGTGTCCTTCGCCGCCTTCGGGCTGATCCTCTTCCTCAAGCCGCCGAACAAGTTCTTCGCCTCCTGGACCCGTCCGGACGGCGACCGGCGCCCGGCCGTGCTCGTCGCCGTCCTCGTCGTGGCGTTCGGGGGCGGGCTGTTCGTCCCCTGGTTCACCGACTACTTCGGGCTCACCGACGCGGCGGAGCCGGTGTTCTTCGTGGTGCTGCCCGCCCTGGTCGTCTGGTTCGCCGTCCTGAGTGCGGCCTACCGGTTCCGGCTGCTCGACCGCGCCCTGGGACTGCCCGCGCCGCGCGCCGCCGGGCGCTGAGCCGGGCCGGCGCCGCGTCGCCCCCGGAGGCGACGGCGACCACGTTGGCGAGCACGACCACGGCGATGCCGATCCACTCGCGCAGCACCAGGTGCTGGCCCAGAAGCAGCAGGCCGGCCACGGCGGCCGCGACGGGGTGGACGCTCATGAACACCCCGAAGAACCGGGGGCGGACGAACCGCAGCGCGGCCAGGTCCAGCGCGTACGGCACCGCGGACGCCAGCACCCCGGCGGCGACGGCGGAGAGCAGCGGCGCCCCGGCCAGCCGGCCGTCGGCGGCCAGCACGACGACGACGGGCAGGTGGACGAGCGCGCACGCGGAGGTGGCCAGCGCCGGGGCCTGCAGCCCGGGCAGGCGCCGGCCGACGACGCGGTTGAGGACGATGTAGGCCGCCCAGCACGCGGCGGCGAGCAGGCCGGCGCCCACGCCGAGCAGGTCGCTGGACGGGCCGGGCAGGACCAGCACGTACACCCCGGCCGCCGCCGCGGCGGCGATCAGCAGGTCCCGCCGGGTGCGGGAGCCGGCGAGCGCCACCCCGAGCGGGCCGAGGAACTCCAGGGTCACCGCGAGCGCCAGGCCCACGCGGTCGACGGCGGTGTACAGCGACAGGTTCATCGCGCCGAACACCACCGCGAGCAGGAGCACCGGCCACCACTGGCGCCACGACATCCGCGTCACCGGCGGGCGGGCCACGGGCAGCAGCACCGCGGCCGCCACCCAGTGCCGCACCGCCACCACGCCGAGCGGGCCGACGGCGTCGAACGCGGAGGCGCCGATCGCCGCGCCGGTCTGGTTGCTCGTGGCGCTCACCGTCATCGTCGCCACGCCCCGCAGCGACCCGCCCGACCGCGCCCCGTGCTCGTCCACCCGACCGAGTGTCGGCACGGCCGGGCCGCGGGGGAAATGCCGATGTCGGGGCCATCGATACGCTGGGCGTATGGATCCTGAGCTGCGTCACCTGCGGACGCTGCTCGCCGTCGTCGACGCAGGCACCTTCACCGCCGCGGCCGCCGCCCTGCACACCTCCCAGGCGTCGGTGTCCCGCACCGTGGCGGCGCTCGAGCGGGCGCTCGGCGCGCGGGTGCTGCGGCGCACGACCCGGGAGCTGGCGCTGACGACCGTGGGGACGCGGGTCGTCGGCCACGCCCGCCGGGTGCTCGAGGAGGTCGCCGCCATGCAGCGGGCGGCCACCGCGGCGCGCGCCGACCTGCGCGTCGGCTACGCCTGGGCGGCGCTGGGCCGGCACACCACCGCCGTCCAGCGGCGCTGGTCGGACAGCCACCCGGGGTCCGCGCTGGTCTTCGTCCAGTCCAACACCCCCACCGCGGGCCTGACCGAGGGCGCGGTCGACGTCAGCGTGCTGCGCCGCCCGGTCCCCGACCCGCGGCTGCGCACCGCACTGCTGGGCGAGGAGCGGCGCTACGCCGCGCTCGCCGCGGACGACGTGCTGGCCGGACGCCGCAGCGTGCGGCTCGGCGACTTCGCCGGCCGCACGGTGGCCGTCGACGTCCGGACCGGGACGACGACCGACGAGCTGTGGCCGGGGCCGGGCGGCCCCGGTGCGGTGCGCACGGTCCACGGGGTCGACGAGTGGCTGACCGTCATCGCCGCCGCTCAGGCGGTCGGCGTCACCGCCGAGGCGACGGCGCGGCAGCACCCCCGGCCCGGCGTGGTCTACCGCCCCGTCCGGGACGCACCGCCGGTCGCGGTCCGGCTCGCGTGGTGGGCCGCCAGCCCCCCGGACGAGCTGGAGCCGCTGCTCCAGCTCGTCCGCGAGCGGTACGCCGCCCCGGGCGGCCGCACCTCCTCCTGAGCGGCGGCCGGTCAGTCGTCCGAGCCGCCGGGCCGGTGACCGCCGCGGGAGCCGAGGCCGGTGCTGTGCACCCGCTCGGGAATGCGCTCGGCCAGCTCGGCCAGCCGCTCGTCGGCCTGCTCCTGGGTGAGCCGGCCGTCCTCGACGGCCGCGGCGATGCGCTCCTGCGCCGCCTCGGTCAGCGCGGTGACGAGGGTGTCCACCGCCACGCCCCGGTCCTCGGCGACGGTCGCGAGGGTGGCGCCGTCGGCCTGCAGCGCGGTGCGCAGCTCGTCCTCGGTCAGGCCCAGCGCGGTGGCCGCCGTCCCGAGGTCCAGGCGGCCGCCGTGCCCGCCGCGCCCGCCGAGGCCGGCCTCGCTCAGCGTGGCGGCCACCTCGTCGGCCTGCGCCTCGGTGAGCGAGCCGTCGGAGACCAGGCCGGACAGCGCGTCCCGGATCCGCTCGGCCGCCGACGCCGCCGCCGACCCGACGGTGTCGCTGTCGGCCAGCGCCGGCACGGCCACGGTCAGGCCGCCCAGTGCCAGCACACCGGCGGTCGTGGTGGTGATGATGAACGTCCTGCGCACGGGGGTCTCCTCGTCGTCGGCCGGGCTCTCCGGCGGTCGGGTCCCAGCGTCAGGGGCGCGCCTGTACCGGGCCTGTGTCCGGTCCGTGGCGTCCCTGTGGGTCCGGGTCAGTTGCCGGGCGGGGTCCCGCGGGGTCAGGCGATCGCCACACCCGGCAGCACGGTCGCCTCGCCGCGGACCGTCGTGGTCGAGCCGTCGGACCGGACCACCAGGCCGGTCCGGCCGGGCCGGGTGCGCAGCCAGTCGGCGGCCTCCGGGCCCAGCGCGTAGGCCGCCGTGGCGTCGATGTCGGCGTAGGTCAGCGAGGGCGCGACGACGGTCACCGAGGCGACGCCGGACGGCGGCTCGCCGGTGCGCGCGTCGACGACGCGCTGCCCGCGGCGGGCGCTGCCCGAGGTCGCCACCCCGCCCGAGCGCACGGGCACGACGGCGACCAGCCGCCGGGGGTCGCGCGGGTCCTCGATGCCGATCCGCCAGGGGGCGCCGTCGGGGTCGAGGGTGCGGCAGACCAGGTCGCCGCCGGCGGACAGGCAGAAGTCGGTCCCCGCCAGCGTGCGCAGCGGCTCCGCCGCCCGTTCGGCGGCCCAGCCCTTGACCACGCCGCTCGGGTCGAACACCTCCTCCCCCACGCCCCCGGCGCGGTACACGTCGAAGGCGCCCCGGGAGTCCCGCGTCGCGGCCGCGCCGAGGGCCAGCACCTCGGCCACCTCCGGCGGGCACTCGGCCAGGGTCAGCTCGCCCCGGCCGAGCCGGGAGACCACCGATCCGGACCGGTAGGTGCTGAAGACGGCGTCGGCGGACCGCAGCACGGCGACAGCCTCGGTCCAGGCGGCGCGGCCCTCGGGGTCGGCGGCGTGCCGGCCGCGCAGCGCCAGGCTGATCGGCATGCCCATGACGTGCGCGACGTACCGGGTGACCGGCCGCGCGCTCGCCGGGCTCCCGGTCCCGCCTCGTCGAGGGCGCCCTGCAGCGACTCGAGGTAGCCCTCGCTGGTGACGGTCGCCCCTCCGACCATGTCGACGTCGGCGCTCGGGGCTCTCCTGCCCGGCCGGCGTCGGCGGGACGGCCGGCGGCTCCCACCGGGAACCGCTGGTCGAGGTGTGCGCGTCGCTCACGGTGCTCCTTCTCTCGCTGTGGAGCACGACGGTGGCGGGAAGGACTGGGGACCAGCCGCGCGAATGCTGTACGTCTGCTGTGCGGGCCCGTGGTGGGGATCAGGTGCCGGCGTCGACCGCGGCGGTGTGCCCGGCGATCGCCGCGGCCAGCGCGGGGACCACGGCGGCCGGCAGCGCGTGACCCATCCCGGGCACGGTCACCAGCCGCGCCGACCCGACGACCGCGGCCAGGTGCGCGGCGTGCGGCGGCGGGTTGACCGGGTCCGCGGGCGCCTCGATCACCAGCGTCGGCACCCGGACGGCGGCCAGTTCGGCCCCGCGGTCGAGGCCGGACTGGTCGGCGAGGGCGTGCGCGACCGGGCTGCGCAGCGTGCCGCTGTGCGCGACGACCCGCTCCTCGAGGGCGCGGAACTCGGCGGGGTCGAACGGCAGGCCGGTCCCGTTCAGGAGGCGCCAGTGCTCGACCCGCCAGGCGAGCTCGGACTCCGCTTCGCGGTCCTCACCCATCGACGCCCAGTACTCGAGCAACCGGGGCGAGGGGCCGGGCAGGTCGCCCTCCCCTGCGACGTCGGCCAGGCCGCTGCCCAGCGCGGAGGTGGCGAGGACGGCGGCGCTGCGCAGCCGGTCGGGCGAGTCGAGGAGGAGCAGCTGCACCAGGGTGCCGCCCAGGGACATGCCGACCACGTGTGCGCGGTCGATCCCCAGGGCGTCGAGCACTCCGACGGCGTCGCCGGCGAGGTCCCGGATCGCGTACGGCGCCCGCTCGTAGGCCCGGGTGGAGCGGCCGGTGTCGCGGTGGTCGTAGCGGACCACCCGGTGCTGCCGCGCGAGCCGGTCGACCAGGGCATCGGGCCAGACGACCCCGCTGGCGTTGGCCCCCATCACCAGCAGCAGCGCCGACGCCGACGGGTCGCCCCGCTCCTCGGCCCACAGCTCCACCCCGGGCGCGACGGGGACGCGGTGCTCCATTCGGCCACTCTGGGCGGCGCCGGCCGGCCCGTCGACCGGTTTCCGTTCACCCGGACGTGATCGCTCCCCCGTTCTGGGGGTGTCCGGCACCTCCGCCTGGGGCCACTCTCTGGGGCCACAGGTCGGTGTTCAACCAGGAGCCGGGGGGCTCGCGATGGAACTGAGCGACATCATCAAGGTGGTCACCAGCGACGAGCCGATGACCGTCGACGAGCTGCAGCGCGCCGCGCTCGCGCTCAGTGGCGTGTCGGGGCTGCGCGACCTGACCACGCGCGTCGCCCGTGTCCGCGTGGCGGTCCGCCTGGAGAAGCTCGGCGCGTAGCGCCGCGTCCGAGCCGGCGCCCGCCGTCAGGGGCGCAGGACCTCGGCGGGAGGCCCGCCCCGGCGCCGGGCCGGGCCGGCTCCCTCGAGGATCCGGTGCGGGTCGGTGGCCGCGGCCAGCGCCGCCAGCCGCTCCCGGACCGCGGGCGTCGGGGTCCGGGCCAGCACGTCCGGCGTCGCGCCCACCCCGTGCGCCGGCTCCCTGCCCCCGGTCACCGGTCCGAGCGCGTCGGCGAGCTCCTCGGCGCAGGCCCGGGTCGCCGCCCGCTCCGCCGCGCCCGGGCCGCCCACCACGCGCACCGCCACCCGCGCCTCCCGGTGGCAGACGGCGCTGGGCCGCTCCGGCAGCCACGAGACCGCGCCGCCCAGCAGGCGCAGCTCCACCGCCCGGTGCGCTCCCCTGCGGACGGCGCGCAGCAGCGGCCCGACGCCGTCGGCGGGCAGCCGGTCGAGGAGCAGGGAGGACTCGCCGCCCGGCCGGAGGCCGGCGGCGACCGGGCCGAGCCCGGCGGGGCCGCGGACGGCCACCTCGTCGGCCGCGGGCCGGGCGGGCGCCCGCAGCGGGGCGGGCGCCAAGT